>CALVIB010000004.1 GCA_944329375.1 uncultured Bacilli bacterium
CTAAATGGTCGGGAAAACAGGATTTGAACCTGCAACCCCCTGGTCCCAAACCAGGTGCTCTACCAAGTTGAACTATTTCCCGATATAATGGCGCGCCCAGTAGGAGTCGAACCCGCAACCTTTTGATCCGTAGTCAAACGCTCTATCCAATTGAGCTATGGGCGCATCATGATAATATATATTTAATATCTATATGAGATACATATAAATATTATCACAAACAAATATTATAGTCAAGCTCAATTGTTTATCTGTTATTTAATATTATGCATAATTTAATAATAAATAACATTTTATTCAACTTTGTTTTTTAAAACCGTTGAATTTCAACGGTGTCTTTTTAAATGGTGGTTTCGGACAGAATCGAACTGCCGACACGAGGATTTTCAGTCCTCTGCTCTACCGACTGAGCTACGAAACCATAAATGGCGGTTCCGACGGGAATTGAACCCGCGATCTTCTGCGTGACAGGCAGACGTGATAACCGCTACACTACGGAACCATGGTTGCGGGAGCTGGATTTGAACCAACGACCTTCGGGTTATGAGCCCGACGAGCTACCAAACTGCTCCATCCCGCGATATAAAATTTAAATGGCGGAGAAAGAGGGATTCGAACCCCCGCGCCGTTTCCGACCTCCCGGTTTTCAAGACCGGTCCCTTCAACCAGACTTGGGTATTTCTCCATGTGGTGCCTGAGGCCGGACTTGAACCGGCACGGGATTTGACTCCCGCAGGATTTTAAGTCCTGTGCGTCTACCTATTTCGCCACTCAGGCATTTAAAAGTCTTAGTAGACTTATATAACAATAAAATGGTGGCCTGTCCGGGATTCGAACCCGGGACCCTTTGATTAAAAGTCAAATGCTCTACCGACTGAGCTAACAGACCGTAATGGTTGCCTCGGCTAGATTCGAACTAGCGAATGCCACAGTCAAAGTGTGGTGCCTTACCGCTTGGCTACGAGGCAATAAAAGTGGTGGAGAGAGATGGATTCGAACCATCGAACCCGAAGGAACAGATTTACAGTCTGCCGCGTTTAGCCACTTCGCTACCTCTCCAAGTAATATTTTTTGAACTTCGAGGTTACTATTCATAATTTGGTTGCCTCGGCTGGATTCGAACTAGCGCATGTCGCATTCAGAGTGCGATGCCTTACCACTTGGCTACGAGGCAATATAAAATGGTGCCGGAAATAGGACTTGAACCCACAACCTACTGATTACAAGTCAGTTGCTCTACCAATTGAGCTATTCCGGCAAAAAAATGGTGGGCGCTATAGGACTCGAACCTATGACCCCCTGCTTGTAAGGCAGGTGCTCTAACCAACTGAGCTAAGCGCCCGATTTAACTCCCTAGACAACTATGATTATATTATGTATAAAATTATTTGTCAATAGTATTTGATTTATTTTTTTGTTTTTTTAGTTGTTTATCTATCCAAAAGGGTAATCTTTCACTTAAAGTGGTAAATCCATGAGGTGTTTCAATAATTTTTCTATGTCTTGGTTTCCCATTTATTTTATAGTTTATATTTTTTATACTTAGTTTTAAATGATATTCTTCATCATCAACATCTAATATTTCTACATATATATGGTCACCAACATTTACAAAATCATGAATATCTTTAACAAAGCCTTTAGATATTTCAGATATATGAATTAATCCTGTATAATATTCATCAAATGACATAAAGGCACCATAAGGCTCTATACAGGTAACTGTTCCTTTTACTACTTTTCCTTTCATATATTTGGTCATAACTAACACCTCTTTTTTAATTATAACACATTTTTTTATAATTAAAAAGTTTACCTTAATATTTATTTGGTATATAATTGTGTTGGTGATGAAAATGAATAATGAAGATAAAATAAAGGAAATCATAAATAAATTAAGACCTTATTTGCTTGGCGATGGTGGAGATATCGAATTTGTTAAATATGAAAATAATATTGTATATATTAAGATGCTTGGAGCTTGTGCGGGATGTGCGCTTATTGATTATACTTTAAAAGATGGTATAGAAATGGCTATTAAAGAAGAAGTGCCTGAAGTTAAAGAGGTTGTTAATGTGGCTTAATCTAGCCAATCTATTTTATTCATTGGTAAAAATGTTTTATAATAATGATAGATTCTTTTAATTATATTTTCAAAATCATCTACTTTTGAGATGATTTTTTCTATTTCTTCATCATCTTTTCTATCAGTTATGATTTCTTCGTATAGGTCAAAATAATATGTTGGATAGATTAATCTTGCTAAAAACAGGTAATATTCATATGTACTTAATCTGACATTATTTAGATAATTAGTTAAATCTTGAGTTATATCTTCTCCATTAAAAAATTTATTTTTTAAATATTCGGCTATATCCCTTACTTTATAATCTATAACTATATTTAATGGATTATATAATTCATACTGAGTATCATTACTATTTATCCTTCTATGAGAATATACCAAGCCGACATTGGTTTTTTCTAATGAATTGACAAGCTCTATAGCGGTTTCTCCAAGGCCAATATAATAACTGAAGCTTTCTCTAATTATTGGATGTTTTTGCCCAAGCTGACTTATTTGATACTCTAAATAATCGTTTTTTTGTGACCATAGTTCTGCCCAGTTTGGAGATTTTGCTATTGTATTTATTTCACTATTAAAATACATAATATCATTTACGGTTATTTTATTTTGATAATAAAGGGTAATCATTAATATATATGGCTCATTATTTATATAGGTTAAAATTTGATTTTGATTATTTAAAACTATGGGATGAACATAGATATTTTGATTTAAAAGGTACATGTGATTTTCATATATTGTTTGAATATTTTTTGGGTCATCAGAGTATTTGGTTAAAAAATACCTTGTTTGATTTATTATAAAGTAATAGCCTTTTTCATTTTGATGAATATCATTAGGATACAAATTGTAATAGTAATTAATGGCATTTTTCATGGTATGCACCTCAGTTAATTTTATGAAAATTTGCTTTAGACAATTACTTTAAATTTAATATTTGGGTTTTTGATGTGTACCTTCTTTGGTTTTTGGAATATGTTATATTGAGAATAAAGAAGGGGTGGATTATATGTGTAATAATTCTAATGATAGTTCATGTATTGCAGAAATACTTACAGTAATTAATATTTTGCAATGTAATGCGCAATGCCCAGATCCTTGTTTAGATACTTGTGATCGTGGATTTTTAGGTAATACTGTTTCTACTATGGGTTTAAACACAAGACCAGTTATGCTTTATACTTGTGCTGGAAACGGAACACCTTGGAGTATGCCTACAACTAAAGAAAATATCGATTGTGCCTCTGTTGGTGCGACATGTTCAAGTGTGTTTAGAGTTGAAAAAGTTGATGGTAACTGTGCAACATTTAGGGTACTTGCAGCTAACAGCGATTCTACAACATCTGGAACAATGCCTTATGTAGCTACTAATTCATTTTTCACAATGAACTTGGACTGTGTATGTGCATTAAAATGTTTAAACGATACAACTGTCGAAGGAGTTTAGGAAAGCTTAGGCTTTCTTTTTTTATAAAAAAACGTTCTTTTTATAGAACGATTAAAAATAATTAATTTTCATATTTGTCTTTACTTCTTTAAGTGTTTCTTCAGCTACTTTTTTAGCTTTTTTAGAACCTTCTTTCAATATTTCTTCAACTATTTTAGGGTTTTCTTCATAGTATTTTCTTTTTTCAGCAATTGGTTTTAAGAATTCTAACATTTTAGATATTAATTCTTTTTTACAAGCAACACAACCTCTTTTGCCAGCTTTACATTCTTGGCATACTGTTTTTAGGTTGTCATTTTTTATTAATTTATGGTAGTAATATACCATGCAAATGTCGGGATTTGCTTTATCATCTACTTTTATTTTATTAGGGTCGGTTATGGCTCCCATAATTTTTTTCTTGACGGTTTCTGAATCATCAGCTAAGAATATAGCATTACCTAAACTTTTACCCATTTTTTCATTACCATCTAAACCTTTAATTCTAGGTATATCACTTAGATATGCTTCTGGTTCTATTAATGTTTCTCCATAAATACTATTGAATTTACGGACTATTTCGCGGCATTGTTCTAAAAGGGGTAGCTGGTCTTCTCCTACTGGAACTAAGGCACCTTTAAAGGCTGTAATATCGGCAGCTTGACTTACTGGATAACCTAAAAAACCATAAGTTATGCTTTCCCCCTTTTCTCCAAATAGTTCTTTTTTTTGCTTTATTTCCGTTTTAACAGTTGGATTTCTTTCTAATCTAGCAATTGTTACTAGGTTAGAATAAAATACAGTTAATTCAGCTATTTCAGGAACTGTAGATTGAATAAATAATGTAGCTTTATTTGGGTCAATACCAATTGATAATAAGTCAATTACTAAATCTTTAACACTTTTTCTAACTTTATCTGGATTGTTAAAGTTATCAGTTAAAGCTTGAACATCAGCTATTTCAATATATGTATCAAATTTATCTTGTAATTTAACCCAGTTTTGGCCAGCCCCAAAGTAATGTCCTATATGGAGATGTCCAGTTGGTCTTATTCCTGTTAAAATTGTTTGTTTTTTCATATTTATCACCTTTGTTATCTTCTTATATCTTTATCAAAGCTTAAAATTTCGCCTGTACTTGCATCAATTTCATAACTATATTTATTATTGTTATATATAAATTCTATTTCGTAATTTTTTCTTCCATCATCGTAATCTGTTTTGGTTTCAATAAAATTGACAGAGTTTTCAGTTGTATTAATATCTTTTACAGCAATCATTTTAGCTTCAGCTAAAGTAATTTCTGAGCTTTGATTTGTATTATTTTGATTATTTGTTACTGGTTGGTTATTTAATCTAAAGTTGTTATAAATTATTTTTCCTGTTTTGGCATCCATTTTGCATTCATATTCGGTATCTTGATTTAAGTAGTAAAATTCTATTTCATATAAATTTTCTTCTGTGTCTAACTCAACTTTAGATATATGTATATTGTCTTTATATTTGCTAACATCTTCTAAGAATATTTCACGAGCTTCACTTTTACTCAAATATGTAACATTAAAATAGATTAAAATACCAATACCTATCAATAAAATTATTCCTACAATACTTAATATAATTACAAGTGGTCTTTTCATAGCATTCCTCCTATTTTATTTTATCATATTTATCTTTATATCAGTAAATTAAATGTGAACTTTTTATGGCATATATGTATAAGGCAACTAAAAATTCGTTTGGAAAAGGTATTATATATTTGAATGAAATAGTATTGTTTTCAATTTGTTTATAGAAGTATTTAACTATTTTTCTTTTATCTAAAAGATTTTCTATATTTTTGTTTTTTATTGATATTTCTTCTAAACTAATATATTCGGTGTTTGATAAGGAAGTTAAAAGACCTTTATTATAACTTTTTATATTATATATTGTTGTTTCATCAAAGTTAAATATTTTGCCAGCTGTTTCAATTAAACTATTGAAATTATTATAAAGAGTTTTATTATTTAAAATTCCTTTAAATATATCTGTTTCAAATATTTTGTTTAAAAGTTTATTGTCTGTTATTTTAAATATTTCTTTTAATTCTTTTTCAAAATTTTCGGCGTATTTATTATAATTTTTAATTAGATTATATTTTTTAAATGTAAATATATTTCCTTCTAATTTTCCATATGTTTTCATGGTGTCATTATAACCTAGTTTGATAGATTTTTTTGCTTGATTTTTATCAAAGACCAAAAATGAACCTATTTTGTTTCTTGGGGCTATATATGTGATGTCAACCGTTTTATCTTTGACATTTTTTTTGAAACCAATTGCTCTTAGGTCAACGGCTATTATTTCTGTCGCACCCATATCAATGGCTAGATTTATTGGCAAGTTATCATAGTAACCACCATCTATATACATTTCATCATTTATTAGATATGGTTTAAAGGCTGGATAACATGATGCGGAAGCTAAAATATAATCTTTAACTTGTTCTTTTGGTAAATCTTTTTTTGTTTTTAATACAGGTTTATTTTGACTAAAATTATATGTTACTAATCCATAATCTATGTTTGATGAATAAAATTTATGTGGCTTGAAGTATTTATCAAAGATATTTTTCATTTTATATATATCTAGGCCACCTTCATTTATGAAGTTTTTAGCATATTGTATGTATATTTTTGTGAGGGCTTCATCTTCCATAAGTGGAAATTCTTCTTCATCATATATTGTTTTAAAACTCATATTTTTCCACAATTTTAAAGCACCTTTTAAGTCTTTTTGAGCTACAAACATTCCGTTTATAGCACCTATCGATGTACCTGTGACAATATCTATACTTTTATTTAGTTTTTTTAAGGCTTTATATACACCTATTTCGTAGGCTCCTTTGGCTCCACCACCTGAGAGAACTAATCCTAATTTTGTCATGTTATCAACTCCGTTTTCATTATACTACAAATGATTGGTTTTGCCTAATTTGAGTGGACTTTATTAAATAAATAAGGTAAAATGGAATTAGGTGAAGAAGTGTGCTAGAATTTTATGAATTTATAACTTTATGTGCTTTATTTTTAGTTTATTCATTTTTAGGATGGATTGTTGAAGTTATTTTTACTTTCTTTGTGGAGGGTAAACTTGTTAATAGAGGATTTTTAGTAGGACCTTTAGTGCCAATTTGGGGTACGGGTGCTATTTTAATTACTTTAGGTTTAAAACCTGATGATAGTGTTTTTAGTTTAATTATTTCTTCAGCATTTATAGGAACTGTTTTAGAATATATTGTTAATTATGTAATGGAAAAAATATTTAAAGTTCGTTGGTGGGATTACTCACAATTTCCGTTTAATATTAATGGTAGGGTTTGTTTAATTACTTCTTGTATGTTTGGAATAGCTGGTTTACTTGTAATTAAAGTATTCAATCCTTTATTTATTAAGCTTTTCTTAATGATTAATGAGTCGGTATTTTGTGTTTTAATTTCTGTTTTAATTGTTTTAGCTTGTATTGATTTTTGTGTTTCATTCAATATTATTCAAAAATTTAAATTTTCCGTTGATTCTGTGCGTAAAGATTATACTGAAGAAATTTCTAAAAAAGTTAGAAAAACTTTAATGGAAAAATCTTTATGGTTCAAAAGACTTTTTAAAGCTTTTCCAAATATTAAATTTGGTTTAAAGAAAAAATAGGTTTAAAAAAGCCTATTTTTTATATACGCCAAATGATATATCTTTATTGAAATCTAGTTCGGTGTTTTTAATTACTTTTCTTTCTCCATAATTAGTGTGATAATATAGGGTATTACCATTGATATAGTATATAGTATTTTCTAAATATATGATACTATTTAAATCAGTTGTTTTAAATAGATATGTTTTTAGTTTTTTATTTTGGATGTCGGCACGGTAAACATTATAATAATCATTTTCTTTTTCATATATATAGTAATAGTTACCTACTTTATCTACTTTAGTATAACCTTTTATATCATTTGTATAATAATTTCTAAAAAGTTTCCCTTCTAAAGCTTCAGTTAAACTCATCTTCTCCCATTTACCATTATATGTTTGAAGATTATTTTTATCATGGAATAAATCGACACTTTCATTTTTTATATCTATTTTATACTGTTTTTTGGTATCTTTGTCAAATAGATATATTTCATCATTGATTGCGCCTTCAATATATGAATCAAATGATATGTCATCATAGCTTCTGATATCTATTTGATTACCGTTGATTATATTTATGACATGGAATATTTTAAATGTATAGTTTTCAGTATAGTCAGCAACAATATAATATTTTCCTGTGAAATAGCTAATCGGTTTGGTATATACATCATTTTCAAATATTTTTACATTGCTTTCTTTTCCATTAAAAAGATTTAATCCCTTATATGTTTCCATGGCAATGTAATGATTTTCTAGAAAGTTTTCTTCATATATTGTTTGAGTATTTGAAAGTTTTATTTTGCTTGCTTTATCTTTGTAGTCTTCTAAGTTATAACCATATTTTTTTAATGTGGTTAAATAATCTTTTATGTATTTGTTATCTAAGTTGTGGGCATAGGTTATGGTATTATTTTTCAAACACATTACATCTGTAAGTATTTTTCCATTTTTAAAAATCGGTAATATGCATTTATATCCATTTATGTTTTTGTATTCTATTTTGTTTATTATTTTTTCTTTTTTATTATAATTTTTGCTTACAGAAAAATTGATTTTGAATTTCTCATGGGTTAATTCAAAGTAATAATTACTATTTTGTTCTGTGTTTAATTCTTCTTTTATTTTAAAATTTCCAACATTATAAGTTATAGTATGGCCATCATCATATAAGAATAGAATAAATTTTAAAGCAAAGAATGTGACAGTAAAGATAATTAATGTTTTAAAAAGATACTTCATAAAGCTTCCTCCTATTCATAATTATAAAACATTGATAAATATTTGTCCACAATAAAACGGAGGTTAGTTTTCTCCGTTTTTTGAAATATTTTTTAGTTCAGCTTTTAATCTATTATGTTCTTCATCGGTTAATTCACTTTCATATTGTCTTTTTTCTTGCATCATATATTTAGAAATTACTGTTTCAATTTCTCTTAAAGCAGCTTTGGAAATAAATGTTAGTGTAACTGTTTCTTTAACAGTATCAATTACTACTTTTCCCCAGAAAAGTCCCATTTTAATAGTTAAATCATTAAACATATCTGGAGTAATTGTATAGTAAAAATATCCAAATATTAATCTTTTTTGAGCAAGCAAGATTCTTTTATCGGTAATTACAATAACATAAGTTGAGGTTATATTAAAAACACTTGGTAATTTTTGAGCGGCAAAGGCGTATAAAACTTCTTCATCATCGTTAACGTGCTCGGCAGCAACTTTGCAATGAGCTTTTAATCTCCATGAAATAGTCATTGGATATCTTTTTTTAAAATCTTTAACTTTGTTATAAATTGTTTTTAACATATTATTACTTCCTTTTCTTTGTTTTAACACTATCTATTTTTACATCTTCAAATCTATATTTTTGCTTTGTTTCTGGATATTTTTCATGGTCTACTTCTGACAAAAACATATCTAGTGGTCTTATCCATAGTTCGTTATCACCATATAAAGCTCTATATATGACATATTCTTCATCGGTTTCTGATGATTTAGCAACATCCAAAACTAAATAGTAATCACCTTTGAAATGTTTATAGATATGATTTTTTTTAATTTCTCTCATTCATTTTCCCCATTTCATTTATATTATACATTTTTTTATATATTAAAACAAGGCTTATGACCTTGTTATATATTTCCATGAGTCTTTGCACATATCTATTAATGTTTTTTCGGCTTTCCAATTTAATTCTTTTTGAGCTTTAGATGGATCTGAATAGCATATGGCTATATCCCCTGGTCTACGATTTACTATTTTATATGGAACTTTTTGCCCTGTTGCTTTTTCAAAAGCTTTAACCATATCTAAGACACTATAACCTTTTCCTGTTCCTAAGTTATATATGTATAATCCCTGGTTTTCTTTTTCTAATTTTTCTAAGGCTTTGATATGACCTTTAGCTAAGTCAACGACATGAATATAATCTCTGACACCAGTTCCATCTTTGGTGTCATAATCATTTCCAAAGATTGATAGTTCTTTTAATGATTTACTTGCCACTCTTACGATATATGGCATTAAGTTATTAGGAATGCCATTTGGCTCTTCGCCAATTAAACCACTTTCATGAGAACCTACTGGGTTAAAGTATCTTAATATGGCTATATCCCAGGTATTATCTGATTTATATAAGTCTTTTAATATTTGTTCAATATATAGTTTAGTTGTACCATAAGGATTGGTGGTTTCACCAATTTTACTTTCTTCAGTTATAGGTACTTTTTCTGGGTTTCCATAAACAGTGGCTGACGAGCTAAAAATAAATTTTTTTACGTTATGTTTTTTCATTACTTTTAATAAGGTAATGGCACCAGTTATATTATTTTCATAATATTCTAAAGGTTTTTGAGTAGATTCGCCAACGGCTTTATATCCAGCAAAATTCATGACGGCTTCGATATTATTTTCTTCAAATATTTTGTCTAGAGCTTTTTCATTTTTGTAGTCTACTTCATAAAATTTAAAATCTTTTTTAGTTATTTCTTTTATTTTTTCTAAAACTTCTTTTTTACTATTTGAAAAATTATCCACAATAATAATATTTCTTTTATTATTTAAAAGTTCGATTGCTGTGTGGCTACCAATATAGCCAGCACCTCCTGTTATTAATATATCCATAAACCTTCTCCTTACTTTGTTTATTAAATTTTATCATTTTTATTTATAATAGGTAAAGATATATTTAAAAAAATTACGCTGTAACGTAATTTTTTACATATTTTCCTATTTTTTTACGGTTTAGCTTTTTAGAAAATTAACAGTTTCTTCAATCACCATTTTATTTGAATCATCATAGAAACAGTGGGTAGCTTTTTCAATTAACTTAACATCAATGTTTTTTGATTTAAGTTCTAAAGATTGTTTATATGGGACAACTAAGTCTAAGGTACCATGAAATATTTTTACTTTTCCTTTAAAATTTTGGATAACTTTTTTTGCATCGTATTTTTCAGCATCATTAAAGGTATTCATGTTAAATTTAACATTAGTATTACCAAAGGTCGCATAGCCTTTTTCTCTTATTTGCTTTAAAGCTTCTTCACCTAAAAAGTCTTTACAAAAATGGTTTTGGGGATGGATAACATTATTTTTAGCATCTATTAATGGACTCCATAAAGCTAATTTATCTACATCTATATGTTCGGTAAGTAAGGTAGCTAATCCACCACCATAGGAAGTTCCAATGATACTGATTTTTTTATGGGGATATTTTTTTAACAAGGTTAAAGCTTCATTTATGGCAATTTCCATAGTTAAATCTTCGGTATGACCATCAGATTGTCCATGACCTAGATAGTCAAATCTTAATGAATCTACGTTACTTTGTAATAATTTTTCAGATAGAGTATCAAAATTTCCTTTTTCATGCATATCTGAACCAAATCCATGAAGTAGTAAAGCTAAGTGAGCATTATTTTCATGGGTATATATATAAGATATATAATTACCATTTATTTTTATTTTACTTTTTACAATCATTTTAAATCTTCCTTTTTAATTGGGTTTAACAAGAAATGTATTATAGTTACTATTAACATAAAGATACCTGATACGGTAAATGTTGTTACGATATTTGAATTAAATAGGTTACTAATAAAATTAATGATGTATGGTGACAAGAAAGCACCTAACTGACCAGCACCATTAAATATAGCTATGGCTAAAGCACTTTTCGCAGCAGTTACCATATTAGCTGAGAAGGTTATTCCAGCAGGGTTTCTGGTGGCAAAGGCAAAGCCTAATAAAGCAGAGCCTATAAAGATTAAAATTATTTGTTTAGTGGCGATTAAAAAGAAGCCAATGGTAGCTATGGCACAAGCAAAGGTTAAAGTATTTGTTTTAAATATTTTAACTACTTTATTTAAGATAAAGCCGGCAAATAGACCTATTAGAGTATATATAGCTGTAACTAGGCCACTGATATCTGATTTATAGCCAATATTTTCTAGTAATAAGGCAATACTAGTATTAAAGACGTTGATACTTATAAAGAATAGTATAGAAATTACGCCGAGAAGATAAATTCTTTTGGGTAATTTTTCTTTGGTTTTGGTTTTACTTTCTAGTTTATCGTTTGGTAAAAAAGCTATATTTATTACAACGACTATAAGGGCTAGAAAGAAACATAGATATGAATATGGCCAGTTTATTTTGGCTAGTAAGCCACTTAGGTATGAAAATAAGGTTCCACCAATACTGACAAATATTGATTGATAACCCATGACTTTCATTTTTTCTTCGCCATCAAAATAATAAGATATCATGGATGAACTGATAACATTTATTAGGCCAATTCCTAAACCGAGTAATATACTTGATACATATAACTGCCATAGATATCTATGGAATATATAGGTAAAGGCTCCACCTAATGTAATTAATATTAAACCTATAATACCAATATTTTTCATACTAATTTTTTTAGATAAGGGGTTACATAAAAACATTGTTACTACGGAAAATAATGGTATTAAGGTAACTATTATTTGAATATTTTCTAGTTTTTCGTTTGGAAAACTATTATAGATGTTTGCTACTATGGGGGTTAGGGCCATATATGATAATAAGAACATGCTTAAGGTCATAATGGCAATTAATTTTTTATTCATGTTTTCAAAATAAAAAGCTTTAATAAGCCTTTTATTTTTCCCTTCTTGTATATTTTACTGATTTTTCATAGCTTTTTAAAGCTATGAATGCTAATAAAGTAGAAACGATTACTCCTAATGTAGCAAATATCAATGTGTTTTCCATTGTTTCTAAGGTTCTTAAATCAATATTTAATCCATTTATTAATACCCCAAAAGCAAATAAGAATCCTAAGATGGCAGCTACTAACACGTATGGTAGGTTTCTAAGGAATGCTTTACCAATTGATAGTTTTCTATCTAATGCTTTAGCTGTTCCTTTTAATACTATTACACCATTTAATAATGTTGGGATAGCGCAGCTCATGACACCACCTATTATATTAGGAATTTCGTTTTCAGGATCAACTCCGACGACAGTAGTTAATACAAAACCGAGAATAAATCCGACAACTACTCCAGGAAGTAATTGTTTTATAATATCTTTACCTTTCATAAGTCCTCCTAAAGTGATTTAAATACAGGTTTTCCCGTATAAATCATTGGTTTTTCAAGGCCACTTAATACACGAATCGCGCCTGCAGATAGGGCTTCTAGTTCAAATTCTCCTGGCATAGATACGATTTTGGCCATGGTTTTACAATATGATTTTATTTTATCTCTAACGTATTTGTCGTTAGCTATTCCACCAGTTAATATGATGGCTGAACAATTTCCTTTTAATGATGCATACATTGCACCTATTTGTTTAATTATTTGATATATCATGGCATCTAAAATTATTTTGGCTTTTTGATTGCCGTTATCAATCATTTTATGGACTTTTCTGATATCATTGGTTCCAAGCCAAGCTGTAAGGCCTCCGTTTTTACCGATAAAACCTTTTATTTGTTCTAATGAATATTTATCATTCATACACATTTTTAAGACGGCTTTGGCTGGCAAGAAGCCACTTCTATTTGGAGTCATTGGGCCATCACCATTAACGATATCATTACAATCTATCATTTTACCTTTTCTATGGGCGGCTATGCTTATGCCACCGCCTAAATGGCAAATGATAAGGTTTAAATCTTTATAGTTTTTGTCTATTTTTTTAGCATACCTAATAGCTATTTCTTTTTGGTTTAAAGCGTGAATTCTAGATTCTCTATATATTCCAGGAATTCCAGTTATCCTAGCTTCAGTTATAAATTCATCAACATCTGGTGGATTGACACAGAATGATGGTTTACCATATTTATCACCTAAGTTTTTGGCTAAAACGATACCTAGAGCAGATGGATGTTTAACTATTTTCATCTCACTGGCACTTTTATACATTAACTGATTTATGGCATAAGTTCCACCTTGACATGGCTCTAGTGAGCCACCTCTACCTGAGAAGGCATCAATAGAATTTATGTCAATATTTTCTTTGTTTAAGTTGTCAATGACAGCTTTTAATCGGAATTCATACTGATCTTTAATGTCTGGATATGGTTTTAAATCTTCTGGGGTATGTTCGATTGATATTTTGAATATTACTTTATCATTTTCAAACAAACCTATTTTAGTACTAGTACTTCCTGGGTTAATGGCTAAAACTCTATATTTAGTTTTTAGCATTTTCTTTATCTCCAGCTCTAACTACGGAAATAGCTATATTTCCAACCATTTCAGATACTGGGGCACCTCTTGAACAATCACAGCAGATTTTTTTGAAACCTTGAAGTAATGGTCCATAGGCATCGGCTCCAGCAAATCTTTGAATTAGTTTTACGCCAATATTTCCAGCGTTTAAATCTGGGAATATTAAAATGTTAGCTTGTCCAGCGACTTCGCTTTCTCTTTTTACTTTTTTAGCAGCAACTTCTGGCACTATAGCACTATCTAATTGAAATTCCCCATCGATTTTTAAATCTGGTCTTTTTTCTTTGGCTATTTTAATCGCGTTTACTACTTTATCTACAAGTTCTCCACTTCCTGAACCACAGGTTGAATATGATAACATGGCACATTTTGGCTCAAAGCCAGTTACAGCTTTCATGGTATCACAGGCCGCTATGGCAATACTAGCTAGTTCGCTTGATGATGGATTTGGACATACGGCACAGTCGCCAACGGCTATTATATTTGATCCGTTTGCGAAGGTATAGTTTGGCATTTCAGCAATACCAATACTTGAGATAGTATCTAGGTTATCTTCTAGGCCAATTATAGTTTGAGCGGCATAGATAATTTCGCCTGTACTACTATTGATACCGGCAAAGGTTACATCAACATCGCCAACAGCTTCCATCATTAAAGCAAAGTTTAATGGGTCTTTCATTCTTCTAGTTAAAGATTTTTCTCCATAAATGATATTAGGCAATTTTAGATATCTTTGTAAGACATTATTACTATATGTTTCATCTAAATTATCAACATATTTAAATTTAGAGTCATCAATTTTATTTTCTTTGACTAAGGTTTTGACTTCTTCTATGTTTCCAACCACGACTGCTTCGGCATAGCCTTTATCTGATACTTCTTGCATAGCCGCAAGCATTTTTAGGTTATTTGCTTCAGGAAAGGCTACCTTTTTAGGGTTAGCCTTCGCTTTAGCAAATATTTCATTCATTAATGTTTTTTCCATTATCTATAAATGTAATCTCCATCTTCATAACGTGGCGGAATTTCAGGTACTAATAGGTATGAGTCGTATTTTCCTCCTGTGTGGATAACGTGCTCACCCTTATTATCTGGGAACCATACTAATGGTTCAAACCATTCATCTCTGATATATCTTCCGGCTACTTGAACACGTAGTTTTTGTCCTTTATGCCAGAATCTACTTAATGGCCAGATTTCAATATCGACTGGAACGATTTCTCCTGGTTTTAGTTTTTCAGTTCTATCATGAGTGTGAACTGGTTGATATTCGGTTGATTTTTCTTCATCTAGGTGTCTAGCAGATACTCTAAGTTTACCCCAAGCACCTGGATGTCTTTCAGTACCAAATATTGTTACTGGAAGTTCTTCGTCTTTAGTAGATAGTTTTTTGATGGTAATGAATAAATCCATGTCATCATGACCTCTAGCTTCAACCCACATACGTAATTTCATATAACCTGTTAGTTCAGTATCTTTTCTAAAGGTATAATCGAATGTGGTTAGGCCAGTAGCTCCATCATAACTAACTTCGGCTTCATTTTTAACTGGAGCGTCACCCAATTTACCAGTTGCGGCATTTAGGTATAGTTTTTTATATTGAGTTCTAGCAAGTGGGAACTCTTCTTCTGGTCTACCTGTTTGATATGGATATTCAAAGGCATCCATAACTTCCATTCTGATTTTTGGAGTTAATTCCCAGCCGTTATAAATATCTTTTAGATAACGGTCAAAGAATAATTTTAAATCTAATAACCATTTTGGATTATAAGTGTCTGGCCATTCAAATACTTGGTGACATCTCATCCATTTTTTTCTAGATTTAATTTTATTGAATCCTTCCCAAGCTCCTCTTAGGTGGAAGTGATTCCAGTTACAAGTAGCGTAGGTTGGAACAGTTATTTTTTCAAATTGTGGAATTTTATCTTGCCAGTATGGACTTGTAACATATGGTTCTTTTTTAGCCATAGCTAAAGTATTATCAATAAATCCTTTACCTTGAGCGGCAACGACGATTGAACCACCAAATAGTCCTGGAATTCCACCTTCCATTAGACTTTCTCTATATTGGTCGCCTGTTGCTTCCCATGGAGCAATACAAGTTAGGTGTGGTGGGTTTTCAGCGGCGATTCTCCACTGACTCATGGCTACACCAGAGTTTCCGAATAATCCGACTTTACCTGTACACCATTTTTGCGCTGCTGCCCATTCGACAAAGTCATAACCGTCTCTACCTTCTTGAGTACCGAATTGGATTTGATCGCCTTCTGAGTTTCCAATTCCTCTTGGGTCAACGTTAGCGACAGCATATCCTTGATAACACCAGAATAATGGATCTGATGATTCAAATTTACATACTTTAGATACAGCTCCTGTTGGAACACCCATTGGTCTAAAGATTTGGACTGGTTGGTGCCATGGTTGTTTTCCAAAGAATGACCAACTTATGATAAGTGGGACTGGTTCTTCCATGGCAGTTTTTGGCATATAAATATCAGCATAGATAGTTACGCCATCACGCATTTTAACTGGTTGGTCTTGCAAGCATAGTATTTTTTCTTCATCATCGACAAAATATTCAGTTGTATTTACTGGTACTTCTATGCAGTAGTTAGCCATTTCTTCACGAGGTAATTTCATATATTCCTCTTTTGGAATTGGCTGAGTTAGTTTTGAGAAGATTACATCGCAAGATGTTCCATTTGGATAAGTTACTTTGACGATTTTTTCTTCTCTTTTTGGCAATTCTTTTGGTAATGCCATATTGTTTTCTTCGTTCATATAACCCCTTCTTTCTTATTCTACCATTTTAGCGATTGCATCAGCAGCTTGGCCAATTGTTTCAGCGTGCATTAATTCTGTGTATTTGATATAGCAATCATATTCTTCTTCAAATTCAGAAATAATACCAGCAAGTTCAATACTTTTAAGGTTTAAGTCTGTTTTTATGTTAGTATTTTCTGAAAGTGTGGATGGATTGACACGCATTGCTTTGGCAGTTTTTTCAATAAGTTTTTTTAGTATTTCATCACGCATAGTCTTTCTCCTTTCTTTAGAAGTGTGATATACTTAAGTAGGTGTTGTGTATGATTAAAGGAATCGGCTGTGATATTTTATCTATTTCTAGATTTAAAAATGTTCTTGAGGCGACTCCTGCTTTACTTAAGCGGTGTTTTAGTGAACGGGAAATAGATGAATATCATAAAAGAAATGATATTGCCTATTTGGCTTCACGATTTGCAGCTAAGGAAGCTATTGTTAAGTCTTTTACTAAGTATAATCACGATTTAAATTCTATTGAGATACTAAATGATGATGATGGTAAACCATATGTGGTTATCCATAGTAAGATTAAGCCTGAGATATTTGTTTCAATTTCTTATGAAACAGAATATGTGATGGCTTACGCGGTATTATCTAGTATCTTATAATAATTATAACTTATTATGGGATTATCTTCAATCTATTTATGCATAAGAGTGCAAAAAAAATAAGCTACCTGTCAAATAGCCTATTTTTTTGTGGATAAATTTAACTATATTTATACTGACAGATATAACTATAGCTATTATCAAGATCCCACATGTACGTACATTACTTAATAGCTTGATAACGATAGAAAAATGAACAAAATAGTCATATTATAACCATAACTATTTGTAATTTGCCTCATAAATTACTAAAAATTTACTGAAAAATAATTTTTAATAAGTATACACAGATTAGAAATTATTAGTGCATTTTTGTGACTATCCTATTAAGTACTTTCAATATATCATGATTTTTGGGATAAAGCAAGTAGTTTTTAATATTTTTTTTATTTATGTGTAAAGTTTACTTGTTGAGATTAAAGTTTTGTTTCTTTTAACATACATTTTGATGATTTTGTTAGTTGAAGGGAACATAGAAACACAATATAATTTAATTATAAAAAGAATGTTTACATATTTTTGTGCAAGCATTCTCTTATTTTTAAGGTGTTTTGCAGTATTTCAATTTTTTTGCAAACAATTTCAATGTTTTTTTATTTTCTATTTTTTCTAAAATACCTTTATTATCTTATTTTATAAAGCTTTACGCATTTTTGCCACAGCACTGTTTGTACTTCTTACCAGAACCGCAAGGACAAGGGTCATTTCTACCTACTTTTTGAACTCTTTTTGGAGTTTGTTTTTTTACTTTGCTTTTATCCTCATTAGGGGTTCCTTTAATTACTTGCTCTCTTTCAGTATTTTGTCTTATTTCAGCATTTAATAAATATCTACTAATATCCATATCTATTGTTGCAATCAAATTATCAAACATTTCATAACCTTCAGCTGTATAAGCTTGAAGTGGATTTTCTTGAGCATACTGTCTTAAGTAAATACCTTCTCTAAGTAAACTCATAGCATTAATATGATCCATCCAATGAGTATCGATTACCCTTAATGAAATTGCTTTTTCAAATTCATTTTTAAGTTCATCTGGGAAGTCTTTGATTTTATCTTCATACTCTTCTACTACGTGTTCATAGATTGTTTCAATTAGACTTTCTGAGTCAAGTTCTTCTAATTCATCAATTGATAAATCTTTTTTAAGTAGATTTTCATTGACTGTTTCTAGTATTTCACTAACATCTAACCCCGTTAATTTATTACTATCTATTAAATGGCTATTTACTATATTAGTGATATGGTTTTTAAAATGGTCTAAAGTCATACTATGGATTGAATCACTATCTAAGATTCTATTTCTTTGACCATATATAATCATACGTTGGTTATTTATTACATCATCATATTCTAGTAAATGTTTACGAGTATCAAAATTATTACCTTCAACTCTTTTTTGTGCTGATTCAATTGACCTTGATAAAGCTTTACTTCTAATTGAAAGTTCTCCATCAAATCCGACTCTTTGAAGTAAACGTTTAGCACTATCTGTACCAAACCTTACCATTAAATCATCTTCAAATGAAACACAGAACTGGCTCATTCCTGGGTCTCCTTGACGACCTGAACGACCTCTTAACTGATTATCAATACGTCTAGATTCATGCCTTTCTGTACCTAGTACACATAGCCCACCTAATTCTTTAACTCCTTTACCTAATTTAATATCAGTACCACGGCCAGCCATATTAGTGGCAATAGTTACAGCACCTTTTTCTCCTGCTTTAGCAATTATCTCAGCCTCGCGAGCATTGTTTTTAGCATTTAATACTTCATGTGGTATATGTTCTTTTTGAAGCATTTTGCTTAATTTTTCACTGTTTTCAACAGCTACTGTACCTACTAGAACTGGTTGTCCTTTTGCATGTCTTTCTTTTATTTCTTTAACGATTGCTCTATATTTTCCTTCAGCTGTAGCAAAGATTAAATCACTATAATCTTCACGAATAACTGGTTTATTAGTTGGTATTTGAATAACATACATGTTATAAATATCTCTAAATTCTTCTTCTTCTGTTTTAGCTGTACCTGTCATACCAGCTATTTTTTTATACATTCTAAATAAATTTTGGAATGTAATAGTTGCAAGGGTTTTAGTTTCTTCATTTATTTGAACCCCTTCTTTAGCTTCTATGGCTTGATGTAAGCCTTCTGAAAATGCTCTACCTGGCATTAAACGACCTGTAAACTGGTCAACTATAACAATTTTACCATCTTGAATAACATAGTCAAAATCTTTTTTCATACTATAGTTAGCGTGTAATGCTTGGTTGATAAAGTGAACTAAAGTTGCGTGCTCGATGTCATATAGGTTTTTAACATTGAAGTATTTTTCAGCTTTTTTTATTCCTTCTGCATCTAATGATGTAGCTTTAGTTTTTTCATCATATATATATCCTTCGTTTTCTTTTAATGTTTTAACAAATTTGTCGGCTTGTTGATATAGATTAGCTGATTGCATTTTTCCACCAGAAATGATTAATGGTGTTCTCGCTTCATCTATTAATACTGAGTCAACTTCATCTATAATAACAAAGTTTAATGGTCTTTGAACTCTATCTTCAGCACGAACTACCATGTTATCTCTTAAGTAATCGAAACCAATCTCATTGTTTGTGGAATACATAATATCACAGTTATATGCTTCTCTTTTTTGAGCCTGATTATATTCTCTATAATTTATACCAACAGTTAAACCTAAAAATTCATAGATTTTACCCATCCAAACAGCATCACGACCAGCTAAGTATTCATTGACAGTGATAATATGTACACCATCTCCAGTTAATGCGTTTAAATATGCTGGTAAGATAGAAGTCAAAGTTTTACCTTCACCTGTTTTCATTTCAGCTATATTACCATAGTGAATAGCTAAACCACCTAATAACTGTACATAATATGGCTTTTCACCAATTACACGAAATGCGGCTTCACGTGCAACTGCAAATGCTTCTACTTTGATATCTTCTAATGTTTCACCATTTTGTAATCTTTCTTTAAATTCTTTTGTTTTTGCTTTTAATTCTTTATCAGTTAAACTAGACATTTCTTCATCTAAAGCATCTATTTCATCAGCGATTTTTTGAAATTTTTCTAGTTCTTTATATTCATGGTCAAATATCTTTTTAAAAAATTTCATATTGTTCATCCTTTCATCTATATAGTATTTTACCAAAAAAACACGAAATTGCATAGAAAAACAAGGTAAAAAGTCAAAAAAAGCTTTATTATCCCTGTTTTTATTCTTTTATTTGATGATATGCATGAGAAAAATCGCTTTTGGCGATTACTTCTCTTTAATTAAACCGTAGTTACCGTCTTCTCTTTTATATATTACTTCTATATCTCCTGTTTTTGAATTTCTGAAGATAAAGAATGTATGGTCTATTAAATTCATTTGTAATATAGCTTCATCTTCACTCATCGGTTTAAGTTCAACACTTTTGCGTTTAACAATTTTACTTTTATCATTTTCCTCTTTTTCTACTTTAAAGTCAGTAACAAAGCCTGCCATTTTATCTTTAATTACTTTTTTACTCATTCGAGTTTTATTTTTTCTAATTTGTCTTTCCAACTTATCAATAATTAAATCTATTGCAGCGAAAGGGTCTTTATGGCTTTCTTCTGCTCTAAGTATTACTTTTTTTACTGGAATTGTTACTTCTACTTTGTAGTTTGGTTCTACATTTCTGATTAAAACACTAGCAGTATATTCCTCATTTTCATTAAAGTACTTGTCAAGCTTTGAAAGTTTCTTTTCAGTATGTTCTTTTAAGTCGTTTGTGACTTTGGCTTTTTTGCCACGGATTATATATTTCATATCATCACCTTCCACTTACATTATATCATATTTTTTCTATAATTTATATGATATTATGTGGGAAAATATGTGATTTTATAGAAAAAAAACTACACAAGTGCAGTTTTAATTTCGACAACATTTTTGGCTTGTAATCCCTTGTCAGTTCTGACTAAATCGAATTCAACATACTGACCCTCAACTAGCGTTTTGTAGCCAGGTGTAAGAATCGCTGAATAGTGGACGAATATATCTTCTTTATCATTATATTCGATAAAACCAAAACCTTTTTCATTGTTGAACCACTTAACTTTGCCTTTCATGTCTTACATCTCCCTTCTAGTAAGTCTCTTACAATACTAGTATAAATTAACAAGGCCTTTGCATTCAATGAAAACAATACCGTTTATTCCGACAAATTTCACTTTTACTTCATACTACTAATATATATTTTTTTGTGCACACTACGACATCGACATGTTTGATTTTACACGTAATAGTGACATTATTATTCAATTTTGTTCGAATGTGCTTTTATTTTGACTGAATGCTAACAAGTGTTACGAGTAATATACTTTTTGCTCATATAGACTTCTTTTGACTACATATTGAACATATTACCATTTTATTACGTTAATTTGTTGTATTATTGATTTGGTAAAGAGAGGATTTATATGAAAGAAGTATTTATTAATAATTCTATGAGTTTAATTCAAAAATATTATCCTAACTATTCAGAAGAAAAATTAGCTGAATTGAAGTATGGTTTACTTGGGTTATATTTAATGATATCTAAATCAATAATTATATTTGGAATAGCTTTATATTTAAATATATTTAAGGAATTGTTAATATTTACTATTATTTATAATATTTTAAGAGCACCTTCATTTGGTATGCATGCTTCTAAAAGTTGGATTTGTTTGGTTTCTTCTGCTTCAATTTTTATATTATCTACTTATTTAAGTATCAATATACATATACCAATTAATATTAAGTTAATTTTTGGAATATTAGGAATTATTTTTATTTATAAAAATAGTCCAGCAGATACTAAGAAAAAACCTATTATAAGTCCTAAAAGAAGAAGAATTTATAAAACTATATCAACAATAATTGCTATTGCTTTTGTTATAATCTCTTTAATTATTAGTAATAATTTTTTATCAAATGCTTTTATCTTTTCTTTATTAATACAATGTATTTTTACATCGCCTACAATGTATAAAATATGTGGCGAGCCTTATAATAATTACAAAAATTATCAACCTTAACGTTTGGTTTAAATTATTATTTAAACATAGATTTTAGAAAGGAGTTTGTTTTATGAGTTTTATTGCATCAATATTATCTTCACTAGGTGGTATGTTTGCGAATGCTAGTAGTGTTGCTTGCCCATATTTTTGGTGGGATGAACCTGAATGTCCAAAAAGTTTAATTAAATAAAAATGTAGAAAACAAATCTACATTTTTATTTTTAAAGTTTGAGTAAATGTATCACGGTTTATACTCTTTTCATTTTCTAATTTATTTGGTTCTTCTTCTAATAATTTACTTACTAAGGTTAAACCATATCCATGGCCATCGCCTTTTGTAGTATATTTTGTATTACTAATTTTGTCTAAATCTAAATTACCTTTAAAATTATTAGTTATGTCGATACATAAATAATTATTTAATGAATATATTTCTATAAAAATTTCTTTTTTCTTTAAATGTTTTACAGCTTCAATGGCATTATCTAAAAATACACCTAATATTTTACAAATTTTTAATATTATATCTTCATCTAAATTTATCAAATCTGTTGTTCTTACATCCCTAGAAATGTTTAATTTATATTTTATCTTTAATTTATCCATTAAACATAATTTAGAATATATTGTAGCTCTCAAACCGCCTTCTGGGATTTTTGCTGTTTTTTTCATTATTTTATCGCTATCTTTTATTTTATTATCAATCAATTTATCTATGTATTTAATTACTTTTTCATCATTATTTTCTTCTTTTAACATATTTCTAATAGTATAGAACTCATTTTTGTTTTCATGTGTGCTTACTCTAAACTTATCTATCATTATCTCATATTCTTTTAAACTAGAAATACTAGTTTCATATTTACTACTTATTCTATTATAGTTTGCTTTTACTCTACTAGACATTACTACAAGACCAATAAATAGACCAGCTGTAATAATATTTACTACAACTACAATTGGTAATGATAATTTCATATATGTGAGTGTTGTGGAAATAATGATTATTGCAATAATCATTATTGAAGAAACTAAAACTTCATTACTTTTAATTTCATCATAAGATTTTTGTAATATTTTAAATACATTTCTTGGTAAACCGATTTTGTTAATCAAGAATGAAATTAATATAATAAATACGTTTAATCCTATGTATATAAAACTATTATTCATTAAATTTTTTAAATCATCATTATATAGTAAGCTAATAAATATAACATATAAAAATTCTGATAAACCGATAATTATTTCTAAAAGTATGGCTAATATAATTGATAACTTAAGATTTTTAATTACAAAGTAATAACAGGTAATTGTTAAAAGTAAAAATGTTAATAATAATCTGATTGGATTAGGGACAAATGTGTTTAATATAGTGGTTATTACTGTCATAAAAGTAACTATCAAAACTATTACTTTTACATCTAATTTAATATAAAGACACTTATACCAGGTATACATAATTGCTATAGTTAGCATAAAACTTGCAATTAAATTTAGCAATATTTCTTCCACTTTATATCAACTCCTTATCAAATCTAGTTGAAATCAAATCTGATGTCATTCCGTTGTCAAAAACCACTTCTTTTTGCGATTTGCTAAAACTTAAAATGCGTTTAGTATTCATAAGACAAGCTCTATGGGTTTTCATAAAATTTGAATTAACCATTTCCTCTAATTCCATTAAACTTTTTCCTACTTTAAAGGTATTATAATCAGTAACAATTATACACTTTCTTTCAACACTATCTCTTGTTATATATAGAATATCATCTTGTGGTATTGAATAAACTACACCATTATCTTTAAATCTAACTACACTTCTTATTTTAAACATTTGTAATGCTTTATCTAATGATTTGGTTAATCTTCGTTCACAATCATCAAATTTATTAATATAAGATAAGAACAAAAAATCATTTTTCATAACTACATGTCCTAATTCTTGATGACCTGTTAAAAAAATTAAAACACTGTCAACATCTTTATTTCTTATAATTCTAGCAATATCAATCCCAGATTTTGTTGGGGTTTCAATATCTAAAATGTAGACTTTAAATGATAATTTAGATTCTACTATTTTTATAAACTCACTATTATAATCATTAAAAATATGAGTTCTATATTCTAGTTTATTTTTCATCATATATGAAGCTATTATATGTTCAACCATATCTCTGTACTGCTTTACATCATCACAAATAATAAAGTTTATCATAAATATTACCTTTCCTTCCCTAATTTAGCCAACAATATGATATTCCTATGTAAATATACCATAATTTGACAAATAATACAATGAAAAAAGGTAATTTTTTGAAATATTACCTTTTATCATCTTAAATCAATTATTTTGTGTTTCTTTTAGAATTTATTTCATCCCATAATTCTAATCCTTTATCTTTTAAATCGCTTAGGGTATCAAGTCCTCTAGCGCTTGTATCTGTAAACCAATCTTTAAATCTTTCTTTATAATTTGGTACTAAATAATTTAATATATCATCAATAGATGCAAATGCATTTAAAACTCTTTCTTTGGCAGAATCACTTAGTTCATTAAATGTTACCCCGTTAATTTCGCTACCATTAAAGATAAAATCAGAAAGGTCTTTAAAATTTTGCATTGATTTGTCTAATTCTCTTTGAACTTCTTCACTATTAGCGGCATCATTGGCTGAATCTTCTAATTTTTCGGCACCTTCTAACATTATTTTTATGGCACTTTCAGCCGCCGAATCTTTTTCTTCTTGTGTATCTAAATTTTGATTATCAGTTGTTGTTTCTATTGGCTCTTGAGAGACTGTTGTTTCTATTTTATTTTCTTCAACATTTCCGCCACAACTTGAAAGAGTTAAGGCGAGTGAAATTCCGCATATGGCATTAAGCGCTTTTGATTGATATAATTTAAATTTATTTTCCATAATTATTCCTTCTTTCGCTTTTATTATAACAAATATAGTAAAAAATGCAAATTATATATGGAAATTATAAAATCAATTATTAACTAAATTTAGTTACCTTTGCTATTTAAGATGTACTATGTTTTTGATTAAATTATACTCCACCTTTTTCTCCATGATATCTTAAGTATATTTTCCTAATCCAGTCTACTGGTACTACTGTTAATGATAATAACAACATTATTTCAAATTCAAATGGAGATAATCCATATGCTCTAAAGAGGTCTCCTCCATAATATATTAAATATATTTGAACTATTAAAATAAACATAATAATTGTTAAAAATACTTTGTTTTTCGATAAATGGGCAAATAAATTTAATCTATGTGTCCTAGCATTGAAGCAATTAAATATTCCCATAAATATAAATAGTCCAAAGAATGCTGTCATTAAATATCTGTCATCTATACTATCTCTAAATATGCTGTGAATAAATGGAGATTTTAGGAAAAACACACACATCAACGCAGAGTAAGCTCCTGTAAAGATTATTTCATCTCTCATATAACGGTTAATTATATTTTCATTTTTTACTTTTGGCTTTTCATTCATATATTCTTTTAATGGTGGCTCAAAAGAGAATGCTATTCCAGCTAAAGTATCCATAACCATATTTATCCACAACATTTGTATTACTGTTACTGGTACATCTACTCCTATAAATGGACCGATTATTGATATACTTACAGCACATATATTCATCGTAAGTTGAAAGATTATGAATTTTCTTATACTTTTAAATATTGTCCTACCATATAAAACAGCATTAGATATAGAAAGTAGATTATCATCTAATATGACAATGTCGCTTGCTGATTTAGCTACTTCTGTACCTGAACCCATGGCAAATCCCACATCAGCTTTTTTTAAAGCAGGAGCATCATTTACACCATCGCCTGTCATACCAACTACAAGGTTAGCAGATTGAGCTATTTTTACTAATCTACTTTTATCTTGTGGAAGTGATCTAGCTAGTATTTTTAAATTTGGCAATAACTCTTTTATTTCTTCATCGGTTTTTTTATTAAATTGTTCGCTTGTTAAAATTATATCGGTTTGATTTTGAATTAGTCCAACTTCTCGGCCGATGGCTTTGGCTGTATCTATGTTATCTCCAGTTATCATAACGGTGTTTATGTTTGCACTTTTTATTAATTTTAATCCTTCAATGGCTTCTGGTCGAACTTCATCTTTAATATATATTAATCCAATTAAGGTTAATCTTTCTAAAGCATGTTTGGAAGGAGATACTGCAAAGGCTAAAACTCTAATTCCTTGATTTGTTGCGTTTTTTATTTGCTCATATATTTTTTCTTTATTTATCAAGAATTTTTTTTGTTCATTATCATAATAATGTGTGGATTTACTAATTATTACTTCAGGCGCACCTTTAATTAAATTTATTGTTTTTCCTTGATAAGATACTTCAGTTAAGGAATATTTATTTTTACTTGAAAATGGAATTTTATCCAAAATTTTATAATCTATTTTTTCTTTTTCAAAAAATTTTAGTATAGCTCTATCAGTTATGTTTCCACCTACTGGTTTATTTTCGACATATGTACTTTCATTATTGGCTATTAATGATAATTTTACCCTTGTATAATATGTTTTATTTTTCTTTAATTCTTCTTTATTTTTATACATTTCTCCTTTAGCATTTGTTATAGCAATGACTTCTAGGTTACCTTTAGTAATTGTACCTGTTTTATCTGTAAAAAGCATGTTAATGTTTCCAGCTGTTTCAATGCCTGTTAGTTTTCTTACTAAAACATTATTTTTTAACATTCTTTTCATGTTTGATGATAATACTAAAGTTACCATTAATGGTAGTCCTTCTGGAACAGCAACTACTATGATGGTTACAGATAATGTTAGGGCATGGAGTGCATGACCAAACATTAAAGGAAAATTAGTAATTGTATTAATTATTTTATCTGGGTTAAAATTATTTTCAATAAATATAACTGAAAACAAATATGAGACACTTACTAATATAGCAGATACATACCCTATTTTACTTATTATTTTAGCAAGTTCTAGCAATCTTAATTTTAGAGGACTTGTTGGAGATTTTTCATTTACTTCTTTAGCTAACTTTCCATAAAATGTATTATCCCCTACTTTTTTTACTCCCATTTTAGCTATACCTGAATAAATGACTGTGGATTTATATACTTCATCATTTTCTTTCTTTTCTTTTTCTTTCATTTCTCCATTTAAGTTTGATTCATTAACTAGTACTTTTCCTTCAATGATTGTTCCATCTGCTGGTATTGCATCGCCAGTTTCTAAACAAATAATGTCGCCAACGACTACTTCATTTATGTCTATTTCAGTTATTTTTTTATTTCTTATTACTTTTGTTTTTATTTTTGAGGCGGATTTTTGTAATTGCTCAAAGGCTTTTTCACTACCATACTCAGATAGTGTAGATATAAATGAGGCTAGAAAAATGGCTATTACAATCCCTATTGTTTCATACCAATCAAAGTTTTGAAATAGGAATAACGTTTTAACGGCTAGGGCAATTAATAAAATTCTAATTATTGGGTCACCTAGAGTAGCAATTAATTTATGAATAAAACTTTCTTTTTTGGTTGATTTTATCTCATTGCTTCCATATGTTTTACGACTTTTAATTACTTCTTCATCTGTTAGACCTTTCATAAGCACCTCCTACAAAAGAATATTTTAAGGTGGTACTTTTTATACTTTTTATTAGGCGACAAAAAAACCACTTATTTAGCGGTCTTTAATAATCCTTCTGATTTTAGCAAATTATATATACATGAGTAACTGCGACTATTATAAAATTTACAAAATTTTCTAATGCTTACATTGCTTTTTTTATAAAGTTTAATTATTTTTTGTTTTTCTTCTTCACTCATAACATTTGAGGGAACTCTATTTTTATTTCCATGCACAAAACTGATTGTTCCACTAATTACTTCTTTCTTTAATTTTAAAATATATTTGGGATGATATCCTGTAATATCGGCTATTTCTTTATATGTTAAAAAGGTTTTGTTATTCATTTTATCATGTATCAATTTTACAGCTTCTTCTTTTTTTGTCATTTTTACACCTTCTTACTTTTGGTAATATAATCGAAAAATAATTATATGTACATTGTTTTTACATTACATGCATTTGTTTTTATTATATCATATATTACCATTTTTAAAACAAAAATTGTTTTAATAGTAAGTTTTATATTATAAATTATTATCTAATTGTTTATTTTTATATATTGATTTGAATCTTTGATTAGTTCTGTTACAAATATGGATGGTAAATTTTTTTTCACAATTAATATAACTTTTGATTTTGTTCTTGTGAGCGCTACATAAAATAATCTTCTTTCTTCTGCAAATGGATAATTATCATCTTTGGGAATTACATAAGTTAGATACTCACTATCTTTGATTTTGCTAGGAAATCCAGTTGTTTTATTTTCTAAGTTAATTATTATTATGTTTTCACTTTCTAAACCTTTTGATTTATGAACTGTCATATATTTCATTTTTTTATTTAGATATGGTATTTTTTTTATATCTTTGTTATTTCTACCTAATACGAATGTTTCTCCATTTAATTCACTTATAACTTTATCCCATATTTCTTTAATATTTTTTTCATAATAATAAATATGAATTGGTTTTTTTTCTTTTTTTGATGAGGTTACTTTTTTTGTTATCTGATAAGGATTTTTGAGAATAAATTTTTTAGCTACATTAGTTAGTTGTTTACTGTTTCTATATGTTTTATTTAATTTTATTATTTTTGTTTTGGGAAAGTATTGTTTAAATTTTGTAAATATATCTAAATTACTACCAGTAAATCTATATATAGATTGCCAATCATCGCCAACGGCTATTAAATTAGCATCCGTTTTATTTTGAATAGTTTTTATTAATTCACATTTATTTAATGATGTATCTTGATATTCGTCAATTATTATATATTTATATGGATAGATACCTTCTGTTTCAACTATTTTTGTAGCTTCATTTATCATATCATGATAATCAATTTTTTTAGTAAATGATAAGTAATCTTCATAATCTTGGTAGATATTTTTAGCCAAGTTTAAGAATTTATTATGTCTTATTCTTTTTTTGATATAGTTTTGTTTTTTATTTATTTTAAAAAATGTATTAAATGAACTTAAATTATAATTATTACTTTTAAATAAATTAATAAATGTATTAATTAGATTCTTTAAATAAGTTATATGTGGAGTTTTTTTTAATATTTCATTTTGTAATTTTTTAACATTTCCATTACCTAATTCTATAAATGTAGCGCCAATCAAATCATTTAAGTTTGGATATTTTGCTAGATGATTTAGTATTATTTTATCTAAGGTATTTTCCTTTGTTAAATTTACGTTTTTTGATTTTTTTATTATTTGATAACCTAAACTATGAAATGTATAAACATTTATATTAATATTTTCTTTTAATAGTTTTTGTCTTAAGCTATTAGCAGCAGATTTAGTAAAAGTTAGACACAAAATTTTATCTGGATTTATTTGGTCTTTTATCAATTTTTTTATTTTATAAATTATGGTTAGTGTTTTTCCCGAGCCTGCACCTGCAATTACTAATAGATTTTTTGATATGTTTTTTATTACTTTTTTTTGCTTTTTATCTAATTTTATATTTTTCATATAAAAACACCTCTATATATAACATACGAGATGTTTTTGAGATTTCCTTTTTATTCGTTATTTGCTGTTGAAATAATTGAATACAATTCATCACGTTCAGAATCTTCGATATTTCCATCGGTTTTTGCTATTGAGATAATAAATACTCCATCATCTGCTTCGGCATAAGTAATATCTAAATCAATTGTACCCTGTTTAATGCCACTTGTTATTAGGAACTGTTTTCCACCATATGTTTTTTCTTCAGTAACGGCATTTGTGAAATCATATCCTTGTGATTGACTAGACTCTTGAGCTTTTAATAAGTCAACAATTTGGTCTTTCATAGATGATAAAGTACTATAAGTGGTACCAGTTTGATAAATTACTGCTTCAGCCAAAGAATTATCAGCATTAAGTATTAATAATTGACTATCTGATGGTGTGGCGATATAGTGTTCTGGAACTTCAAATGTGTAATTACTATAGGTAACTGTTTTAGTATCTTCTTTATCTTCTTTTTTATCTTCTTTTTCTACCGTTTGTTCTTGATTAGTTTTATTTTCTTTTTTATCTTCTTCTTTTGACATACTAATTCCCACAAACACGGAAATAATTATTAAAGCTAAAATTATTACTATAACAATTAAACCTACTGGTGTTTTTTTACCATTTGATTGATTTGATGCATTATCTTGTGGTTTATCAATTTGCATTCCACAAGATGAACAGAAAAATGAACCTTCATTTATTTCTGAGCCACATTTTGGACACTTCATAACTATAACCTCCTCATTATAATGATATCATATATAAATTTTAGTTACAATTGTTTTGTGAAAAACAGATGAAAAAATTATGAGTTATTTTATTATTTTCATAACTTCTACACTATCTTTAAAAGGAAATTCATCATTACCTATTATTTGATAATCTTCATGACCTTTACCTAATATTAATAATATATCTTGATTTTCTAACATATTTATACCTTTTTTTATGGCCTCTTTACGGTTTATTATTGACACATAATTATCTTTTTCTAAATTTTGGGTTATATCATTAATTATGTTTTCTTCATCTTCATGGCGTGGATTATCACTAGTAAATATAACATAATCAGTATTTTCACACACTAATTTACCAATTAACGACCTTTTTTCTTTTCTTCTTTCTCCACCGCAGCCTATTATAGTAATTATTTTACCTTTAGCTATTAGTTTTGTTTCTTTAATGATGTTTTTTATTGTATCTAAATCATAGGCATAATCAATTATAATTAGTCCATCTTTATATTTTATAGCTTCATATCTTCCATCAACCATGTGAAGTAACAATGTTTTTTCTTTTATTATTTCATCATCAAAGCCAAATAATTTAGCTATTATAAATGCGGGGGCGTAGTTATACATATTATATAAACCAATTAATGGTAATTTTATATTACAGTTAGCTATAGTAAATTCTGTTTGTTCATAAGTTAAGTTTATTTTTTTTAAAGGATAATCGCTATCTTGGGTGCCATAAAAGATATTATTGTTTTGTTCTAAGACAAAGTATTCATATGATGAATCTTTTTTATTTATTATGGCATAACCATCTTTTTTTATCATTTTAAACAATTCAACTTTGGTATTTAAGTATTCCTCTTTATCTTTTCTTTGATGTGCTATAAAATTTGTAAATAAAACTATATCAAACCTTAATCCTTCAATGTGTCTTTGTTTTACAGCTTTAGATGAAACTTCAATTATGATATTTTCACATTCATTATCAATTGCTTCATTCATTAGTTCGTATAATTCATAAAGGTCTGGAGTTGATGAGGAGATTTTTTTAATTTTATTATTTATATAGAATCCATTTGTCCCTATATATGCGGTTTTAGTATCTAAATTATTTAATAACTGATATATTAAGTCTCCAGCGGTTGTTTTTCCAGATGTTCCAACTATTCCAATTAGTTTTATTTTTTCTATTTTTTGTAAGTATAATTCTTTTAAGTAGTTAGCAAGATAAGTTCTTGTATCTTCAACTATTATTGTTTTTACTGGATATTCTCCATGAGTAGCGATAATACAGACAGCCCCTTTATCAATTGCATCATTTATATAATCATGACCATCTGTGTATGGTCCTGTTAAGGCTAGAAAAGTGTCTCCTTGTTTAACTTTTCTCGAATCTACTCTTAACATACCTTTTTACCTCCTAGTTTTGGATAAAAATTTATCTAATGGCTTTACAATTAAATTAGCAATCCATACTACTATGTATGCAAAATAACTAATCATTATTAACACAATATAATAAAATGCAGTATTATCAAAAATTATATCAGCATAATGATAACTCATATAGTCTAATACAAACCATATGTTTAAACCTATAAATATGACAACAATGGCAATAATTCTAGCTATCATTTGGTTATTTATTTTTATTTTTATTTTCTTTTTGAAATCTAATAAAAACATTAGTGTATAAAATATTACAGTACATACGCCTATAACTTTTAAGTTAAAGTTAAAAGTTATTATTAATAAAATTATAGATAATAATTCTTTATTTAAGAATGTTTGTTTATAATTTTTAAATATCCAACTACCATATGTTTTAATATCATATTTATTTTTTTGTAAATTAAATAAAGCTTTTTTATATTTTATTAGGTTAAAACATATATATGTTGATAAAGAAATATAAAAAAATATCATTTAGCACCTCCAAAGAAAATTTCATACCATAATAAGAATACATATATGGTCCATATTTTTCTACTATTATCATTTTTTCCACTTTTATGTTCATCTAATAGTTTGATTATTTTTTTTGTATTAAAGAAAGTTTTGTCTTTTGTAAATAAAGTTTTTATTTGTTTATAGATGTCTTCTTCTTTCATCCATTCTCTAATTGGTACAGGAAAACCTAATTTCTTTTTATTTGATACTTTATCTTCTAAAACTTCACTAGCTATATCTCTGAAAATTTTTTTTGTTTTAAACTTATCTGTTTTAAATTCGGTTGGTAGTCCTAAAGCATAATCAATTAATGGTCTATCTAGAAATGGAACTCTAACTTCTAATGAGTTAGCCATACTCATTTTATCGGCTTTTAATAATATGTCGCCAATCAACCAAAAATTGAAATCAATGTACTGCATCTTTGTTATATCATCTTTATCTTTTACTTTTTCATAGTATGGTTTTGTTAGCGTTTGAAAACCTTTTGTTTGTGGTTTATGTTTCAATATTTTTTTAATTTCTTTATTATTAAATATAAAGGCATTTCCAACAAATCTATCTTCTAATTTTTTTCCTCTTCTAATTAAGAAGTTTATTCCTCTTTTATGAGGAAAAATAGAAGCGATTTTACCAACAACAAATCTAATTGGATAAGGGATTTTATAATACCAACTAGCAGTTAAAGGCTCTTGGTATATGTTATAGCCACCAAATATTTCATCGGCTCCTTCACCCGATAACGATACTTTAACATTTTCACTAGCTAGTTTTGTTACAAAATATAGTGCAATGGCAGATGGGTCAGCCAATGGTTCATCCATATAATATAAAATGTTTGGGAGATTTTTAAAATACTCATCTTTAGTAATTATTTTGTTTATGTTTTTGGTATTTATTTTTTCTGATAAGTCTTTTGCATATTCTATTTCACTATATTTTTCATTGTTAAAACCAACAGTAAATGTTTTATCGACATCACTACTTGCGGCAATGAATGATGAATCAACTCCACTTGATAAGAATGAACCTACTTCGACATCACTTATTTTATGAGCTTTTATGGAATCTTGTAATCTTTCTTTTATACCAGTTTTCCATTCTTCATATGTTTTTGTATTGTCTTCCTCAAATTTTATTTCATAGTATTGTTTTATTTCTAGTTTTCCATTTTTATATTTCATATAATGTCCAGGCATTAATTTATAAACATTTTTGAAAAAAGTTTCTTTACCAGCACTATACTGAAAGGTAAGATAATATTCTAGCATATTAGTGTTTAGTTCTTTTTTAAAATGTGGGTGGATTAAGAAACTTTTGATTTCTGAACCAAATATTAATGTGTTATCCATCTTAGCATAATAAAATGGTTTAATACCATAGAAATCTCGTGCTCCAAATAGTTCTTCAGTATTTTTATCATATATAACAAAGGCAAACATTCCTCTTAGTCTATCTAATAAATTTTCGTTCCACTGTTCATAACCGTGGAGTATTACTTCAGTATCTGTTTTTGTTGTAAAAGTATGACCTTTTTCTATTAATTCTTCTCTTAGTTCTTCAAAATTATATATTTCTCCATTAAAAATAATTACTTTTGATTTATCTTCATTATAAATTGGTTGTGAACCACTTTTTAAATCAATAATACTTAATCTTCTAAAACCTAAGGCAATATTTTTATCTGTATAATACCCTTCTGAATCTGGGCCGCGGTGGGCGATTAGGTCTGCCATTTTTTTGATTGTTTCTGTTTTATCTTTTTCTTTATTTATGTATCCTACGAAACCACACATATTACTGCCTCCCTTTAGTATACAACTCATATACATTTTATCATAAATTTTATTTTTTTTAAAGGAAAAGGTCAAAGAATAACTTTGACCTACAGTTTTTAGTATTAAATTTCTAAGACATTTTTATTTTATTTATATAATGGTGAATTTTTCCTGCCCAAGCTTTACTTGCAGCATATTTCTTATTCATCTGTTCTGGGGTTGTTAATCCTTTATCATAGTAATTAGTTTTTAGATTATACATAAAACTATAAATTCCTTCATCTAAACTAGCAAATTTTTTATATGATGTTCCATTACAACTTGGGCCACCTTTCATACCACCCACATTATAGCATTCTCTAACTTGTTTACTGCATGTTCCATTACATCCTGTTTCATGAAGGACTATGGCAACAGCTAAATATGGGTCAATATTCATATCTATGGCATATTTGGCAAAGCTTAATCCTGTGCCTGATAGGGTTGATTTTAATGAACGATTTAGTTTTTCAGCTAGTTCGTTTAAGGTCATATTATCGTAAACAACAGGTTCTGCTTGTGGTGTGGGTTCTGGTACTGGTTCTGGTGCAGGTTCAGGCTCTGGCGTAGGTTCTGGAATTGGAGTACCTGACTCATCTTTTGTAGCAAGGGCAACTTCATTTATATTTGAAGTTGTATTTTCTGTTTTTATTTCTCTTGGAGTTTCTGTTTCTAAATTTTTTGATGTATTTAGGTTAATTATATTTGGAAGCATTATTGATAGTACTACACCAAAAATAACAACACTGGTTACTTTTTTTACCTCGCTCATTTACATCTCTCCTACTATTCTGTTTATAATTTTATCATAATAGAAAAGTCGTGTCAAACTGATGTAAATTTTTATAATGCGTTGTAATTAAAGGGTTATTCAATCAAAAATAAAAGAAGCAAGAATTATTTTGCTTCAATTTCACTCATATATGCTCTTACTTGAGATGCCCATGTATTACTAGCAGCATATTTAGGACCAATTGTTTCAGGTGTTGTTAGGCCATATGCATAATAATTTTTATATAAGTTATTCATAAAGGCTTTTATTCCTTCATCTAAACTTGAGAATGCTTTATATGAACCTCCATTACATCCTGGAGTTCCTTTCATTCCACCTACGTTGTTACATTGTTTTAATAATGTTGAACAATTCCATTTACAACCCGTTTCATGAAGGACTATGGCAACGGCTAGATATGGGTCTATCCCAAGTTCTGTTGCATATTTAGCAAAGCTATCACCTTTTCCAGCTAATGTGGAATTTAATGAACGATTTAGTTTGGCAACTAGTTCATCATATGAAAGGCTTTCACCTTTAGATGCTGTTAATTCTTTAGCTTTAGCATCTGCTTGAGCTTTTTCTTTAGCCTTTCTTTCTTCTTCAGCTTTTCTTCTAGCTTCTTCTTTTCTTTTTCGTTCTAATTCTAATGCTTTTTTACGAGCAATATTTATTTGTCTCAATTCATCGATGTCAATTTCAATTTTAAGTGAACTTACATTCGCATGTAATTGTTCATTTATTGGCTCAATTTCCAATTTGTCTAAATTCAAAGGTGCTTTTACTGTTTCTTCTTTTGAATCTTTGATAAGTGTTTGATTCATGAAAGACAGTTTTAATGATTTTAGGGACTCTGCCCTTGTGATAGTAGGATGCCAAAAGGCAGATACTATCACTAATATGATTATGGCCAAATTGGCCTTAATCGATTGGTTTGTTTTCATTTTCACCCTCTCCTGTTACTTACAAAATCAGAAAACAGGCCTTATTCTAACAAATTTAAATGTATGTGTCAAATTGAGTCGATTTTTGTCAGTTTGGTTTTTGGAAGTTTAGCCTTTATTTATAAGGGTAAAACGTCCTCACTATTATTATATGGCTGAGGGAATGAATTTTATACAATATTTTTTATATTTAATTAAGATTTTATATCAATAAATTTTTTTAATTCTTGATTTTTATATGGTTTACTATAATTATTTATCCATATTTCTATACTACTTTTGTCATTTATTGGATAGTATATTTTTGCTGTATAATTGTAATCTAGAGTGGTGTCTTTACATTTTTCTTCTACACTAAAGGCTTTTATTTCTTTGTTATTTATAGATAAAGTAAATTCATCATATTTATATTCACAATTTTCATTTACTCTTTCCTTTTCATATTCTATATCATTTAAATAATATTCATCTATTTTCATATAACTGTTATCTTGATATCTATAATGAATATAATCTTCATTTCCTATATCGGCTGAAGAAGAATTGCTGTCTTTTGTTAATTTATAACCTTTTGGAATATTGAAAGTGATAGTATTTTTTCCTTTTCCTAAAGTAAAATCTTTGGCTTTTAAATCATAATCTATATTTTCTATATAATACATAATTTGATTACCTAATTTTGATTTTGGAAGCCATGTTATTATCATGTTTACAAATATAACTATAATTAAGATTATAACTGAAACTACAATTATTATAGTTCCATTATTTATTCCATGTTTTTTATATTCAAAGGTTTCTTCTTCAAGCCATTTTCTATATAAATTAACTAATGAACTTGTAAGATATGGTATGAAAACTATATATAATAGTGCTAGTGAAAGAAAACTAATTATTAATAAATAAATATTATTAATAATAACTGTAGCAATTAACACGAAAGAGGCCAAGAAATATAAAATTATATATGGTGCAAAACTTAATAATAAGCCATAATATTCTATCCTATGACCTTTTATTAAATCTATTGATTCATTCCATAATATCGATATTTTTTTATCTTTTTTTGATATGTTATTATCCATCAGTTTAATTAATGTGGTTGTAAAAATTGGTAATACTAATATGAAGCATACGATTAAGGATAATTTAAATATGAATGAAATAGGGAGAATATACATTACGATAATTACTAATCTTAGTATAATATAGAGTGTGAGCAAAAAGACTATTAACATTTTGTGAGATATTTTAAATGGTTTTATATATATATCTAAAAGTTTAAATTCTTGTTTTCTAGAGATATCTAAAGCTAGAGCAAAAATACCTATTGTTCCAAATACATATAATAAAAAAGTTATAATTATTGTTATAGCAGCAAGGAAGGAAGAAAGGTTTTCTAAATTTAAAAACTCTAGTAATATAAAATCTATTACATATACTAAAATTATTGATGTTATGATAAATATGTTAGCACATATTAATTTTTTTAAGGTGTTTTTTCTTACAAAGGCTTTTATTCCTTTTCTTTGGCTAGAATCTTTCCAAGCATGTTTTATTTGATTTTTTAATGGATGTATTTCTGCTCCGCAGTTTGAACAATATATGTCTTTTTTATTAATTTCAAAATTACAGTTAGGACATCTCATTTTATCAACTCCAAACTACTTTCTATTTTGTCTTCTAAGTTACTTATATTGTTTTCTTTAATAGTTTCTAGGAAAACTATATATATTTTTTTATTTGTTAATGTTATATACATATTAGTTTTTTCTTTTTCACTTTTACACTTATATTTAATCCACTTGGTATTATTGATATTTTTAGTAAATTCTTTTTCACATTTTATATTAGATGATTTTAAATCTAATTTTTTTATATAATCATCAAGTTTTAAATTTTTATTTTCTTTAGTAATTATACCTATTACAATATCTTCTTTGGGGGAAATATATGCTTCATCATAACCTGCTTTTATTTCTTCTTTGTAATCGTTTGGAACATATATTTTTATTCCATTCATATCTACTATTTGACCTGAATTTTTAAATACTATATAACAAGCTACTGTAAAGATTAATAATAGTAGTGCTAGCGCGATTAAAACGTATTGACTTTTTGATTTTTTTGTTTTGGTTATTTTTACACTACTTCCTACAATTGTTCCACAATTTGAACAAAATAATGATTTTTCTTTTATTTCTTTTCCACAGTTATTACATTTCATTATTGCACCTTCTTTATTTTAAGTATAACATTTATAATTCGAAAACTAAAGGTATTAATTGTTTTATCATTATGATTATTATATAATTGTTTTAGGAGTTGATATTATGAAATTACAAGTTAGTGATTTAAAAATGTTTGCTTTATTAGATGTACGTAATAATATGGAATGGTTATCTAAAGTAAAAGACTCTGATGATACAAAAAAAGATTCTAAAAAATCTTATAGAATAAAGATGCAAATGATTTTCGACTGTTTAAGTAAGTATACTAATAGTTTGGAAGCTAGAAAAACCTTAACCAAAAGTTATTTAACACTTTCTAAATAAGCTATATATATTGTTTGTTTGGTATTATCATTTTTAGTACATGTAATCATAGTTAATGTTTGTTTGGTTGTATCTCTATAAATGGTAACATTACCATCTTTTGTTTCGTTATAAATATTATCTATTTTATATGTATATAAATGTCCTTTATATTCAATTTTTGCTATATCTCCAACTTTTAATTGATATAAGTTTTTAAAGTAAGCTATCCTTGTAACACCTGAATGGGCAACTAAAATAACATTGCCCTTTTTTTCATCTGGATAATTTGATGGAGATAAAAATGTTAAATTTTCGCTTACATTATTATGTTCGTTAGTTTTATCATAAAATCCTTGTTGTAAATTTACTTTATCAATCGTTAATATTCCTAAATATCCATTAGGATTAGGAGTTGGAACATAAGGTTCTTCTGGCTCTTCTATCTGTTCTATGTTTTGAGGTGTATTATCATGGGATTCATTATATAACGATATGTTGATTTTTTGATATGCTCTATCTTTTTTTCCTTTTAAATAATCTGAGGATATTATAAGTAATCCACCAATAATGGCAATAAAGGCGATAATTACGATTGTTCTATTACTAAGTTTTGACATAATATACTTCTCCTTTTTTACTATTAAAGTATAACATAAATGATATATATTGTCTATTTTTAGCACTCTCACTTGACAAGTGCTAAAGTAAGTGATATAGTTATAATGTATCTTTTTTGAGATTAATTTAAAAGTAAAGGAGGTTATAATTATGAATCAAGAACAAGCTTATCAAGAAGGTTTACAAAACGTTTTAGAAAAATATGGTAGAGATATTACAGCAGCAGTTCGTGATGGGAAAATCGACCCAGTTATTGGTCGTGATGATGAGATTCGTAGTATTTCCCGTATTTTATCTCGTAAGACTAAAAACAATCCTGTATTGATTGGTGAACCTGGTGTTGGTAAAACAGCTATTGTTGAAGGTTTAGCTCAAAGAATTATTAAAGGAGATGTTCCTAATAGTTTAAAAGATAAACGAATTTGGGAACTTGATATGGGTTCTTTAATTGCAGGAGCTAAATACCGCGGTGAATTTGAAGATAGATTAAAAGCTGTATTAAAAGAGGTTAAAAATTCTGATGGCGAAATCATTATGTTTATTGATGAAATTCATATGATAGTAGGTGCGGGAGCTTTGGAAGGAGCTATGGATGCTGGAAATATGCTTAAACCAATGCTTGCCCGTGGAGAAATTCATTGTATAGGTGCAACTACTTTAAATGAATATCGTAAATATATTGAAAAAGATGGAGCTTTGGAAAGACGTTTTCAAAAGGTTTTAGTTTCTGAGCCTACTGTACTTGATACAATCACTATTCTTCGTGGTTTGAAATCTCGTTTTGAGGTTTATCATGGTGTAACCATTAAGGATAGAGCCTTGGTTGCTGCTGCTAGTTTGTCTGATAGATATATTACTGATAGATTTTTACCAGATAAAGCTATCGACTTAGTTGATGAAGCATGTGCAACTATTAAAGTTCAATTAGAATCTGTTCCTACTTCTTTAGATACTTTGACAAGAAAAATTATGCAATTAGAAGTTGAAAAACAAGCTCTTAAAAAAGAAAAAGATGAATTTTCTAAAAACAGAATTAAGGAAATTGATGAAAAGTTAACTGATTTAAAAGATAAAGAAAAAGAGTTAAGAGATGCTTGGGAACATGAAAAAGAGATTAATTCAGCTATTAATCATAAAAAAGAAGAAATTGAAAATGCGAATAGAGATTTAGAATATGCGGAATCTAAATATGATTTAGAGACAGCAGCTAGACTTCGCCATGGTGTTATTCCATCTTTAGAGAAAGAGCTTGAAAATTTAAAGAAAAATAATAAAAATTCTATTTTAAGTGATGTGGTTGATGATGAGTCTATTGCAGCTATTATTGCAAAATGGACTAAAATTCCTGTTAGTAAATTAGTTGGAACAGAAAAGGAAAAACTACTTCATTTGGAAGATAATTTGAAAAAAAGAGTTAAAGGACAGGACAAAGCTTTACATTTAGTAAGTGAGGCAATAATAAGAGCTAGAGCAGGTATTAAAGACCCTAATAGACCTATTGGTTCATTTATATTTTTAGGTCCTACTGGAGTTGGTAAAACTGAAGTAGCTAAATCTTTAGCATATGAATTATTTGATGATGAAAGACATATGGTTAGAATCGATATGAGTGAATATATGGAACCACATTCTGTTGCTAGGTTAATTGGCTCTCCTCCTGGATATGTTGGATATGATGATGGTGGTCAATTGACTGAAGCGGTTAGAAGAAATCCTTATAGTATTGTCTTGTTTGATGAAATTGAAAAAGCTCATAAGGATGTATTTAATATCTTACTTCAAATTTTGGATGATGGTAGAATTACTGATTCACAAGGTAGAACAGTTGATTTTAAAAATACAATTATAATTATGACTTCTAATTTAGGTAGTGATTATATATTGGAAGGTCATAATGATAGTGATGATATGGTTATGAATGAACTTAGAAGAACATTTAAACCTGAATTTATTAACCGTATTGATGAAATTATTATATTTAATTCTCTTTCTAAAGATGTTGTTTATGAGATTTTGGATAAGATTATATCTGAAATTGAATATAGATTACGTGATAAAAAATTAAAGATTAACGTTACTGATAAAGCTAAAAAATATATTATTGAAAATTCTTATGATGAAAAATATGGAGCAAGACCTATTAAAAGATATGTCAGCAGAAATATCGAAACTTTGATAGCTAAAGCTATAATTAATGAAGATGTTAAGTTTAATTCTACTGTTACTATTGATATTAATAATGATAAATTCATAATAAAAGAAGATATTTCTTAAACAAATAAGAATTGTTTGTTGATAAAAAAACTAGTAAATTTTAGCATTGTTATAAATCATTTTATATTTATAATAAGTTCTTGCTTAAATTTTACTAGTTTTTGAATTGTTTTAATCTGATGAAGGAACTTTATTCATAATGTTTTTATGTTCTTCACTACCCAAATATGAATCATCTAGTTTTTTAGTGTCAAGATTCTTTTTTAACAATAATATTTTTCTAACGGAATTATTTATTGTTTCTTCACTAATTGTTCCATTATTTACAGCATCATAAATAACATTAGAAGCTTCTATTGCATCAGTTGGTCCCAATAATAAGTCTACTCCTGCATTTATTGCCAATGTATATAAATCTTTTTTAGAATATGCATTTAAAGCATTCATATTTAAACCATCTGTAACAACTAAGCCATTAAATCCCAATTCTTTTTTTAAAAAATTTGTAATTGTGTTTTTAGACAATGAGGTAGGGGTTGTATTATCACCTGTAAATGCTGGAACCGCTAAATGTCCTACCATAATTACTTTTGCTCCATTATCTATGGCATTTTTAAATGGAATTATTTCATTTTCTATTAATTCTTCTTTACTTTTTGTAATAAGTGGTAATGATACATGCGAATCAGCAACTGTGTCACCATGACCAGGAAAATGCTTATATACTGCTATTACTCCCGTTGATTCCAATCCTTGAGTAAACGGAATAGTCATTTTAGAAACTGTATCGGATGTGGTTCCAAATGAACGTTTGCCAATTACTGTATTATTTGGGTTAGACCATATATCAGCAACTGGAGCAAAATCCATATTAAATCCAAAAACTTTTAATTCTTCTCCTATTGCTTTTCCAATATCAAAGGCAAGATTTACATCATTTGTTTTTCCAACATCATACATATAAGGAATTGTTGTTGCTCCAACATTGTTAGCGGTTAATCTTTGTACCCTTCCACCTTCTTGGTCAACACTCATAATTAACGGAATATTTGAATAAGAGTTTACAAGGTTATTTATGTTATCAACGAATCCTTTTAATTGTTCTCTGGTTCCAATATTATCACCCATTAATATTACTCCACCTGGGTGCACTGTATTTATAATATTGGAAAAATTATTATTAAGACTAGTCCCATGTCCACTAGCACTAACTATAATCATCTGTCCAATTTTATCTCTTAATGACATAGTTTTTAATTGATTTTCTACTTCTTCTGAATCATTATCTGTAGGAGTATCTTCAACTTTTTTTATTTCTAAAGTATATGGATTATTTTTAGAACCGTTGCCAGAAGATACTATTAAATCACCCTTTACATTTATAACAGGGCGAACAGCAAAATTACCACGTGAACCACAAGTAATCCATCCATTTCCCAATGTATGTGTACCAATCATACTGCATACTGGATTAACTCTTGATGATAAAACTGGAAATGCAAGTAGTTGAAAACGGTTACCATAATAAATATAACTAGAGTCATTTGCGTTGTTTTCTTTATAATTTACTCCAGCAAAAATCGCATCATCCATTGTAATTGTAGAAATGGGATATTTTAATACATTAATTCCATACATATCAGAGTTGCTTGTATAGCAATCATTTTTATTTAAACAATAAAATGTAGGATAAGCATATGGTTGACCAATATGTTTAGTATAATAATTTTCAGTATTTTCTACTAACCTAAGCCATGTACCATAATATGTTGTATTAGAACCATAACCAAGTCCCGTGTCTACTCCCCAGTCAGCACCTGCATTATAATGAACAGGATTATTTACAATAGAATTATAATCCATTGTACGATAAGTTGTTCTATCGTTAAAAAAATACATATCTGCAATATAATCATCATATTTTCCATCAATATTATTTACATACCATTCATCTAATTTCTTTTTCATAATTGAATCTGTGGTATTTGTATGTGTAGCTTCATAATTTCCTTGTGCTGGTGTACCATATATATACCCTATATATGCATTATCATTTATAGGGTCTGAAGACATATTTACTTCTCCAATATCACCTTCATATAATAGTCGAACTGAACCAGTTCCATTAATTCTCATTATACGCCAAGTGGCATTAGCAAATGAAACATAGTTATTATTACTAGCTCCTCTAAAATAATAGGTGTCTCCAAAGTTATCTTTTGCCTTACAAAAACGACTTTCTTTTTCAATTCCATTTACTAGATATAAATTATTACCATATTCTGATGGGCAATCTTCTGATATGTTGTTGTTGGCTAAAATTATATCAGCAAAGGTATTTTTTACAAACTTAAAATTTAAGTATGATGACAAAACATTTGAAGAACTAATTGTATTATCCTTATAATGAAAAGTAATTTTAAAAGTTAAAGTTTGTTTTCCAGATAGAAGTGTACCAACTTCAATTCCTGATAAATCAAATGTTATACCTGAATTACTATAAAAATCATCTTCATAAACGGTTTCTTTAAAAAAGTAATCATTATTTGAACTATTATAAACTGTAATTTCATACGTTATAGAAGATGTTGGATTATTTGTAGATAAACTTACCTCACTTTGTAACATAGTTTGATAAGCATTTATTATTTTTGAATCTGATAAATTAGCATCTATATTACTGACATATTGCACATCAGTAATAAATATATTTGTTTGTTCAATTGCTGAAACATTCCCTTTAATATCTAATGAAACTGAATTAACTGAGGCATATCCAATTGTTATACATACGGTAGCTATTAATACAAAGATAGAATAAAAAGAAAATGATGACTTTCTTTTTTTATTTTTCATATTTTTTTCCTTTCTTTTGTAATTATTTCTCTATCTTAAAATTTCTTATGTATAAATTTTTATTACATTAAATTTAATTTATTATAATACATATTTTTTTATTTCACATCTCCAACTTTGATTCTAAAAACATACAAAATTTTAGTGTTAGTAGGAATAATGAAATATGCTCCTGTTTTATTATCATTTTCTTTCATTAAAATTGGTTGTTTAACCGTATCTCTAATTTCTAACATATCCTCAAACGTATTGACTTTTAAAATTTGATATCCCTCAAAATTAAAATCACTATTGATTTGTTGAATATATGAACTATAACGATTTAAAATTTTTTTCATTTCTCGTTCATATAGATTTTCTAATGATAATGTTTCAAAATAATACTTAATAATATAAATTGTTAAAATAATATCTATAATGCTAAATATTACTCCTAAAATTAGAAAAATATTTCTATTTGTTGTCATTTGACATAACATTATTCCATTATCATTAATTAGATTATCACTAATATCAATGCCTACAGTTTTAGTTGTTAAAGGTATTGAAAGGGTTATAACTGATTCTTTATTAGGAGTTTGTTCTAAATCATCGCAAGAATTAATAATATCAACATACATATTAATATTAAGAATACTTTCTGTATTGTCTAATCCGTATGTTTGAATAAAGGTTTTAGTTATTTGATTATAATGATTATAATCTATTTTAATATCTTCTTGTATATTTATTTTATTTAAATTACCTTTTTTGTTTTTTTCTTTAAGTAATATATCTGATGAATGATATAATGGTTTATCCATATCTTTTTCTTTAACAATTGTTTCAGCTTCAATTCTGTAAGAGTAATGGTAATCAACATTTTCTTTATCTAAAGTTAAATTATATTTAAATTTAGCTGTCAAATAATTTATTAAACTTGCAACATAACTGTTTTTATTAGTAAGAAAATCATTGTTAAAAAATTGATTTTCTTTTAAAAACACTTGATAATCAATATCACTATATTCATTATAATGAACATATTTTGTTTTTCCTTCATTAAAATAAATTATCCACATTGCTAAAGATATAATACTTATAAGTATTATAACGCAAGTAATATTAAAAATTGTTTTTCTTCTGTCAGCTTGATTTATTAAAATATTTTTTACCTGTTTTTTATTCATATTAACCTCCATTTTACTATTCAAATAATTTTCTAAACCATAGCGTTGGATACCCAACATATTTAATTCTAAGCAATACTACACCATTAATATCTTTTTTTATAATATAACCTTTATCATTATTTTTATTTGCATCGCCTTTAGTGTAATAACGTATCTCTCCATTTACTTTTTTTATGTCATATATACGATGAACTGTTTGTACTCCATCTTTTTCAAAAATAATAATTTGTCCTTTTTGAATGTTTTGATTAATATATTTTTCAAAAATAACTGCATCTCCCTTATTTATTGTACCAGTCATACTTCTAGAGCCTATAACTATAATGCCAAAATAAAATTGACATGAAATTAACATTGTTAGAAATATCATGCTTATACATAAAATTGTATTACTAATTAATGTGTGTTTTTTTTCCTGATAAGAATATGTAAAATCTCCCTTCGAGTACATTTTTTCTAATATTATATAAATTATATATGGATAAATAATTCTAATAAATGATTGAAAAAAAATGGGAATATTTGATGTTATTGGTATTAAATAAATATATATAGTTGTAATTAACCGAAAGAAGATAACAGCTTTAGAATTATATCTAAAACTTATATAGTGGTAAAGTAAATTACAAGATAAAGAAGCAAAAAATACAAATCCAAGAGCCATTAAAAAGTTGTCTAAATTATTTAAATTATTTAAATTATAAATAACTGAACAAATAACCAATTCCACTAAAACCGAGATAATATATGCTAATATATGTGATAAATTAATTCTTTTTTTACCTATATATATTTCTTGTGACAAAAAATATTTACGAATAATTTCTGAAAAAACTATAATTATTGTTAGTGGGATAATTAGTTTTAAAATTGTTTGAATTGAAAAAATTATTTTTGAACGTAAAAAGCCAAAATGAAAACCTAATATATAAAATATAGCAATATATATTAATGCAAAAATAATCATTAAAATTACAACTTGATGTTGATAAATAGAATTAGAATTTCTTTTTTTCATTATAAAATGAAGAATTATTGCATAAATTGGTAAAATGATTGAAAGTCCAATTCTCGCCAAAATATTAGGTACAAAGAGGGCAAGGAAGATGATTACAAGTAATAAAATTTCATACCCAATTATTTCCCATTTGTAATTTTTCATAATATTCCTTCCTTACCTACTTTCTAACTATTTTTATTGTTGAACTGGATTAGCATCTAAATCAATTTGAATATTAGCTGTTGAATCATCAGCTTCGATTGGTGTTTTAATCAATTTTACTGTAACTGTAACTTTCGCAGTTCCATTAGCATCAACAGTTGTTGGAGACTCATCAACGCTAGTAGTGACTTCAAAGAATTCTTCTTTGTCATTTGTAATAGTTTTCTTTGTTATGTTTGCATTTACATCTGTTTCTTCATTTTTTATTGTGTATGTTGCGGTTACTATCTCATTTAATGTTAAATCACTAACACTAATTGTTGCATCTAGACTATTATCTGTAGAATTAGCCACAACTTTTTCTTCATCAGATACTTCTGTGACACCATTAAATGATACGTTTAAATTTTCACTTTTAACACTAGCAGTTCCATCAATATTTAAACCTACTGTACTAACTGCAGCATAACCAATACCCAAAACTAACACAAAAACTAACAATCCTACCACATAAAATTTCTTTTTGTTTTTCACAAGTTCACCTCCTTATTATAAATAGAATAAACAGTTTTCTATGATAAATAAAGCAAACACCTAGGCATCAAAAATAATGCATATTCTATAATAATAGTAAAAAAAAAAAAAAAAAAAAAAAACAAGTAATATTTTTGAAAATCACTTATTTTGTCGGAATTTTTTACTCTATTTTTTTCACATGTTTTTATTATATATAAATTAAATTTATTTTCTTTATTTATATCTTTGTGATAATACTTGTTTTTTAGCTAAAACCCAGTCATAATTTTCACTTATAATTACTGAATCGCAATATGGACACTTGCTTGAATTAACATTTTCTAATGGTGCATTACAGTTTGGACATTTATTTGGTTTTTCACTGATTCCTTTGTTAAATGTCATAGCATAGTTATAGATAACTTTTCTTTTATCTGTTCCTCTTACTACTTTGTTATTTTTATCTACTATGTAATCATAACATTCTACTTGCATGATTACTGTTAAAGATACTATGTTATCTTTTATTTCCATACCTTTTATGTTAAAGCCTAGTAAGTTAAAGTCTTTCATAATGTTTGTCTGTTTTTTGACTGATAATGTTGTTAACTGTGATTTATACATATTATACATTTCATCAGTTACTGACTTTCTCATGTTATCATAGTCAAAATTCATCCATGCAATTTGAACTTTTTGATATATGTCATATGCTTCTTGTTTAAATTCTTCTTCAGTAAAATTTGGTAATATTTCTTTTAATTTATTTATGTCATATGGTTTTAAATTATTTAAGAATGTTCTTGGCATTGTGTTTCCTTGCTTTTTAGAATTTATAATTGCAATAGCAACAAGTATAAGCATAACTGTTAATGGCACAAAAACCACTATTGGACTTGATGATCCACTGGAATAACTTCCTCTATAATATGATCCACCAGAGCTACTCCAACTTGAGCCTGAAAATCCTCCTGATGATCCACCAGAATAACTGCCATCAAAGCCTGAATCAGCGCCCGGATGATAAAATGGCATTAGGGTTATAAAGGCAATTACAAATATAATTAGAATGTTTTTTAACTTTTTATTCATATATTACTCCTTTATATCAATTGATTTTAAAACCCAGTCTTTGTCTTCTAGATTATAAATTGTTCCGCAGTATTCACATTTCCCACTTGCATTTACATCAATTGAAGCTCCGCATCCTGGACATTTTCTAACTGTTTTTGATTTTTCATAATTTATTTTTTTAGTGAATATTAGGTGGTTGTTTTTTTCTGTTCTAATATCTGTATCTCCACTAACATAGTTACCATCTTCATCCATTAAATAATCTAAATATCTAGATAATATATTTACTTCTATTATCATGTTTTCGTTATCTACTTTATAACTTAAAATATCTGTCTGGGCAACATTAATCTCATCATACATTTGAATTAAATGTTTTTTATTTAACTCATCTAATTTGTTTTGATATTTATTATATACTTCATCTGATACAAAATGTTTTATGTTTTCTAACTCTTTAGTTACTAGGGCTAGATGAAGCTGGATAAAAATATTATCGGCATATGTTTTGAATTTTGCTTCGGTAAATTCTGGTTCATATTTTAATATTTCATCCATTATTTAGCTTCCTTACCGCAATTACTGCAAAATTTACCTGTTAATTTAGCTCCGCAATTACTACAGAATTTAGGGGCTGTTTCGGTATTTTGATTTGTTGATACTGCTCCTGTTGTAGGTTGATTTACTGGCTGATTTGCATTTTGGGTTTGCATGTTTTGATTAACGGCATTAATCATTGTAGCTCCTGCTTGATTTGCCATTCCCATTCCCATGAATCCCATCATAGAACCACCTTCATTTGCTGCGGCATTTTCCATAGCTTCGGCTGAAGCGCTGGCCATTAAACCTGACTGCAAAGTTGGATCTGAAAATATTTTGGCATCATCAATTCTAGATACTCTTTTCATTGATTCATCTGTTAGGTTAATGTCTCCCATGGCAACATCGGTAATTTCTAAACCATACTGTTTTTTCCATGAATCATCTAGGCATTTGTTCATTTCATCAGAAATATCACTACCATAAAGTCCCATATCTCCAAATGAAACTTTTTTATTTCTCATGACATTTGAAATTGCTAGTGTTACTTTTTCTACGAATTTTGCTTTTAATTGACTTCCTACTACTTCATCAAAAGTAATTGTATCTTTTGGGTTTGTACCGATTACTTCGGCTACTAAAAGTGCTGGATCTACTACTCTAACAGCATATTCTCCAAAAAATGTTACTTCTAGTGTTCCGTATTTTTCATCGGTTATTTTTTTGGGTTGTGGACTACCAAATTTATTTCCCATGATTATTTTTGTGTTAACGTAATATACTCTTTGATCGTGGGCAGGCTGTCCACCATATGTGATACGTCTTCCAATTGTTTTTATAGTATCTTTTATTCCTTTAAAAAATCCTCCATCAAATACTGTTGGTTCTGTACTTTGTTCATAGGTGTAAATTCCTGGCTCTGCTGAAAAGTCTGCGATAGCACCATTATCTACTATCATCATAGCCATTCCTTCTGGAACTACTATTTGACTTCCTTTTGTTATTATTCCTTCACTTGGATTTTTATTTCCTTCTCCATGTTTTATAGTACCTCTTTGTATTAAAACATTATCACCTGTTTCTGGGCATTCTATAAATTCTTTAAATTGATCTCCAAATCCAGATGAAACTGAACTTGTTACGGCTTTTATTAATCCCATTTATTTCACTCTCCTTTATTTTAATTATATACTATTAGATATTTTATGGCAAGAAAAAAATCAATGGCTATGTTGATTGATTCTTTTCTTTTGCTTAATAATTTGCTTTCTTCGGTGATTATAAAAATCATATTGTTTTTTATTTTCTTCTTCTTTTTCTTCGACATATTTTTGATATATTTGATTCATTTTTTCTAAATCATCTTCGTTTCTAGGTGGGAGTTTTTGAAATAAATGGTCTTGGTAACATGCATTTATAATGTCAAGCGGGATGCCACCGGCAAAAGAACGAACAAATTCTTTTAAATCGGACCAAGGATATAATATAAAATACTCCTCATATAGACTATCTTCTTTATATACTTCAACGGGATATCCATAATTATCATAATCATGAGCTCGGTCCCATATTTTTGTGACTTCTATATTTTGTTTTGCTAAATTTTCTTTAAGGGTTTTCCAAAACCTATTAATATCAATATAATCTATTATATATCTGTTTTCATTTTCTATTATAAGTGATAGTGTTAAGTGAACGAGAGTATCCGCATATATATTAAAATGTTTTTCCATAATATCAACTTCCTTTTATAAAAGTTTACCATTTATATATATTTATTTCAACTGTTTTCATCTTTGGTTATAGCTTTGTCTAAAATATTAAGTAATCTATTTTGATTATTGATTAATATTTCTACTTTATGGTGTAAATCTTCTAGTAATAATTCACTTTTCAAATCTATTTTATAGTCATTTTGATTTCTTAAGCTATCTTTTTTGGAAGCTCTATTTTGACTCATCATAATAATTGGTGCTTGCAAAGCAGAGATACATGATAGAATTAAATTTAGTAATATATATGGATATGGATCGATTTCTTTATCTTGCAGAATAAAAGTATTAATAACCATCCAACCAAGTAAAAATATTATAGATATAAAGATAAATGTCCAGCTACCAGCAATTTCAGATATTTTATCAGCCATTTTTTCAGCAAACGTCAAATTTCTCTTTTCTTCTTTATCAACATCTACGGCAATAGAAGTGTCTGCAAGTAAATCTATTATGTCTTCTTTATCTTGTTTTTCTAAGTTTTGGCGTAAAATCATTTGAACTATTTTTCTTTTATCTTTTTTGGTCATGTTTAGTCACCTATTATTATTATGAATAGTTTTATGCTAAAAATACGTTTTTTTAAAAAGCTTTCACATTAATTTGTGAGAGCTTTTTCGTTTAAGTAAATTAGTTTTTCATCCAATATAGAATATAGATATATTTTTGCTGGTTTATTCGTTATGTTTTCAATATATTTTTTATAACCATTTAACTGTTTTAAATAGGCTTCATCAGTGGTGTGTTTTAATTTGTAATCCACAATAATATTTTCATTTTCTTTAATTAAAAGCAAGTCTATTATTCCGTGGTATTCTTCTTTATCTTCTTCATAAATAAATTCATATTCTTTATATATTTGTTTAGTATCTTTTAAAATACCTGAATTTATGAAGGATGTTACTTTTCTTTGTTCAAAAGGAGTTAAATCATTTAAGTTTGGATTATTAAAGTTAATATTTTCTAAAATACTATGCATTTTTAAACCTAATTCTATATTACTTTTTTCTTCCTTATCATATAAAGTATGAGTGGTTTTAGAAAAATGCGATTTAGTTAATTCTTCTTTTTGAATATTGAGTTCGTTTATGTTTTGAAGTTTTACAGTGGAAAAATCATTTTTATACATACCTTTTTTAGATAAATTATAATCTTTGGTTAGATTTATGGTGGATAAATCTATATTAGTGATATATTTTTCTAATGAAGGATATATGGAATTTAAAATGTTTTGAAAAGATAAATATTTTAATCTAATACCATCTGAGACAACGCCATTTTCTTTTATAGATGGTTTTTCTTCCATATTAGTTACTAAAATTATTTTCTCTCTAGCTCTAGTTAAGGCAACATAGAACAATCTTATGCGTTCAGATATTTCTTCTTTTAAGTAGTTATTTTTTAATAAGGTTTTTAAAATAGTACTTTTTGGAGAGTCATCAAAGTATGGAATGATAAAACCGTATTTATCAGAGAAGTAAAATAAGTTTTTAAGGTCATCGATATTGAATTTTTTACTTAGGCCGCTGAAATAACATATTGGAAATTCAAGACCTTTAGAGGCGTGAATGGTCATTATTTTAACGGAGTTAGAGTCTTCCTTATTGAGGGCGAGAGTGATATCTAAACCTTCTTCTAAAACTTCGTTTAAATATTCATAAAAATTCTTAATATCATAACCTAATTTATCACAGTTTATAGCTACTTTAATTAATGAATCAGTTATAGTAATTCTACTATTAATATCGCCAATAGTAATCATTTTTTGATACAGATTAAAGGTATCAATAATATTTCTGATTAACGATTCATTTGTTTGTTCGTTTAAATTTTGTTTTAATTTTTGGCACTTCTTATATATATCAGTATTTTTATAGCCACCTGTTTTTAAATGGTTTAATATTTCAGAGTCAGACATTTGGAATAAGTAACTACGAGCTAGTGAAGTAAATGAATATTTAAAGTTTATATCTATTTTATTTGACAAGATTAAATTATAAATATGTTTAAAAATAACAATTTCATCAGAATTATTAATCGCTCTATCACGGTAAATAGTGATTGGAATATTTAGATATTCAAAGATTTTTTTATAAAGTTCAAATTTTGATGAACGGTCAATTAAGATAGCGCAATCGCGATATTCTAATTCTTTGGGTTTGCCTGTATCTTTATCCATTATTTGGTATTTGTTATTTATTTTTGTTTGAATGTCTTTCGCAATAGTAAAGATTTCAATCTCTTCATTTGAATATGTTTTGTCTTCGGTTTTTTCATAATTTAATATTTCCATATTATAGTTTTCTTTGTTGACTTCATTATAAGATGTGTTTCCAAAAATCATTTGGTGACTGGCGATATAGTCGGCGCCCCCAATATCTGAGTTCATGACTTGATTAAACATTTCGTTGATATTGTTTAAAACTTCAGCTCTTGAACGGAAGTTTTTATTTAAATCAATTTTTAAGCCACCATTATTTTGACTATAGTTTTCATATTTTGTTTTGAAAAGTTCGGGGTTAGTATGCCTAAAACGATAAATAGACTGTTTTATATCTCCAACCATATAGACATTGTTTTTTTCAATATAAGAAATAAAGGTTTCTTGAATGTCATTAGTATCTTGATATTCATCGATTAGTATTTCTTCATATTTATCTTTTAATGTTGTTTTGATATCTTCATTTTCTTTTAATAAATTAATGGCCATTCTGGCAATGTCGATAAATTCATAGACGTTTTTTTCTTTTTTAAATTTATTTAATTTTTCATCTAATTTTAAGATTATATCGATGATGACTTCAGTATAATCTTTAGTTTGATATATTTTTTCTTTAATAAAGTTTAAATCTGGATATTTAGTTAGTTCTTTTAATTCTTTAATTAATTCAGATAATTCCTTTTTAATTGACTTAGCTTCTTCATCACTATTACACGGTAGATTAGGAATTTTTTCTGGGAATGACAATTTAATTTCATCATAGGTTTTCGCATTCATTAAATTATTTAAAGTAGTTTCTAACTTTTCGGTGTACGGGCCATCAACGAAAAAACTCAAATTATGAATGATATTTTTAATTTCTTTTTGCTTGGAATTTAAAATATTTAAATATTCAGATAAATATTCATTTATTTTTGTTTCATTAAAATAGTTTTCTAAGTATATTTTTAAATATTCATCTTTATTATATAGATTTTCTAAACTAGTATTTAGTTTTAAAATGGCATCAACAATATTTTTATCATCTTTTAAGGTAAAATCACTAATGAGTTTTAAAAATTTTGGTTTTTTTGTACGGTAGTTTTCTTCGAAGATATCATTTATGATATGTTTTTTTTCTAAAGACATGATAGAACTATCAACAATGGATAAATCTTTTGATATGTTTAAATAATGACTATATTTTTTAACAAGTGATAGAGCGTAGGCATCAAATGTCGTGATATCGGCTGTATCTACTTTTCCCAATTCATCTTTTAGGTCAGCTTCGATGATTTTTTTTCGAATACGCTCTTTCATTTCCGCGGCAGCCGCATTAGTAAAGGTTAAAATAAGCATACTATCGATACTAATGCCTTGTTTTAATTTCGTGATTACTCTTTCTGATAAAACGGCAGTTTTTCCACTGCCCGCACCAGCTGAGACGATGATATTTTGACCAGTTTGATTAATGGCTTTTGTTTGTTCAGGAGTCCATTTAGGCACTTTCTTCACCTCCTATGATGTCTTTAAATTTAGTTTGTTTTAAATCTTTAATGTCTTTTTCTGTGACAAAGCATAAATCTTTAAACGGGCAGTATTCACAGCTGATATTTTTATTATCAATTCTTTTGGGCTCGATAGTAAAATTGGAGTTTAATATTTGATTAATGGTATTATCAATATTATCATTAGTTATATCTACTAGTTTATCAATGCCATCTCTATCAATAATTTTGGCATATGCATAAAAACCTTTTTGGGTAGTTTTCATGGCACTGATGATTTCACTATTTTGATAGGTATCATCAATATGGCTAATAATATCTTCATTATTGATGGTATAACCTTTTAATTTTAAATTATTTTTAGTATCTTTTTCATTATCTTCACTATCTAAGGTTTGATTAGTTAGGACCTTTTGAAGATAAAAGCCATTAATTTGATAATCAGGTCCAAGGCCTTTTTGGACAAGGTATATATAAGTTGGAAGCTGCATATTTAAACCATAATTAATATTATCTAGGGTTGATGAGACTAATCCTGTTTTATAGTCAATGATGATAGCATTTATTTTATTATTTTCTTCGGTGTAATTTATTTTATCGATAATGCCTGTAAAGGTTATTTGAATATCTTTAGATTTATCAATTTGAACAGGTTTTTCAGTTAGATGTTTATTATATGAACTATGGCTTTCTTGCCACCTAATTATGTCAATATCTTGTTTTAAAATATCATAGAGTTTATTAATATAAAAGGATTCTTTAGGAGAAAGTATTTTATCTTTTAAATATCCATAATATTCTTTTTCAAGGTTAAAATTTTCATCATATATATGTGACAAAGTATTATGAAATAAATTACCGATAAGAAGGGGAAAGGTTTCTTCGAACTGTTCTAATTTTAATATGTGTTTAACATAAAATTTAAATGGGCACAAAGCATAGTTATTTAAACTAGTATAAGATAAAGTTAATTTACCATTTAAATATTCTTTTAATTGGGTTTTGGAAATCGGATGATACTTATTACTATATGTACCGTAATTAATATCTTGATAAGAGTTATATAGAATATTTAATGATTGGTTTTTCTCATTATAATTAAAGTAATTATCCAAAAGAATACCCAATTTAAGTTCATTATAGTTATTTGAATATGTGAAAGTTTCTTGATGTTCTTTTATTATCTTTAAATTAAGTTCGCTGATAACTGATGAGGGATAATAAGTATTAAAGGTATCTTTTAATTTATAAGATAGGGTTAGATGAGGGTATGTTTGAATTAAATATTTTATATGATTTTTAGCTATTTCATTTTTCTTAAGTGAGGTTAAAAGTCCTAGAGATTCTTTTTCTTTATCAGCTATTAGTTCATCATCTTTATATATATGAGGGATGATTCCTTGATTTAAGTCAGCAATATAATAATGTTTATTAGGATTAGTTATTTGGTTTAAATTAATTATTTGAACTGCATTTTTAATTTCTGGTTTTTCTAAAGAAATATTTTTTAGTTTATTAGTAATGATTTCAAGTGCGATATCATCTAATTTTGGAAATGATAGATTATTTAGTATATCGATAATTTTGTTTTTTAAATCTGAAGTTGGCAAAACATTTAATGAATCTTCGAGGTTTTTAGTTTCAATTAATTTATTTAGAAAAGTTTGAGTTATTTCAGCACTATATAAAGAATCACTATTATTAAAATTAAAAGGAATATGAAATAAATTAAAAATTCTAATTAATTCACTTTTATAATCAGGAGTAATACCTGATACAAAAATATCATTGATATCAATATTATCATTTTGAATTTTACTTATGATATCTTCAGCAATGAAAACAAGTTCATCTGTTTGCGAATTAAATTCATGAATTTTATTAGTTAAATTGCTCGTTTTACTGTGGATAATTTCTAAATCATAGTTATTCAATGTTTCTAGTAAATAGGGGTCTATATCTTCGTAGCCAATTATAGTTATATGTTTTAAATTATTTTTGAATGATGGATTAAATTCTAATAAGTTTTCCTTTTTTAAAACCTCAAAATATGGTTTGATGGTTTTACTATCTATAAATAGGTTATCTAGATAGTTAGTTGCAACGACATAATTTAGATTAAAGTTTTTCATCAAAAAATATAGAGCTTCTTTTTTATAAGTCCCATAGTAGTTTTTGACAAATTCTTCTTTAGTCATTATTTTGATATTAATAAGTTTTTTTTGTTTTGATATGTTTTTTAGTATTTCTTTTTTTAGATGATTTGGGGCAATAATTAAGCCTTCTTTTAATTCAAACATAATATCACTACTTTCTTTTTTCATTATATCATGAGTTTGTTTATTTCGGACTTATATATATTTGTTTTTATAAAAATAGAATAATTTTATTTAATTATGGTTGTAATTCTTTATATAAAAACGAGCACATATTTTTTTCAATATATACTCGGTTAAATAATTTTATAGTTTAGCTAGATTTTCTTTAATTTGTCTTATATTTTCAGTAACATGTTCATCATTTGGTGTTTCAGTATTTCGATATACATATTTAACTGCTTGTACATCATCCATACCTATTTCTCCTCTAATATCATTAAATCCTTTATAGGAATCATGATCTATTGCATAATAATATTCTAATAAACTTCCATAATAAATCGTTTTTTCCATAGTTTCATTATCAGCAAATAAATTATCAATATTATTTTTTATAAACTCTAAGGCTTTGTTTAATTCTTCTTCTGTAGCTTCATCAACCTTATATTTCCCTTGTCTAATTAAATAATCAACCATTGATGAAGTGTTTGGATCTGGTTGTTCATTTATATTTTTTTCATTCATATCTGAAGTTTGATTACTATTATTGGTACTATTATCTTTACTTTTTTCTGTGGTTTGATTTGAACTACAAGCAGTAGTAAATACTACTAAAAATAAACATATAACTGTTAATAAAAGTTTTTTCATTATATCACTCCTTATATTTATTGTCTCATCTCTTTTTTGCTATTCTTTTGTTTTAGTTTATTAATAATAATTAAAATGACATCAATAAATGCTGGTACAATTGTAATTACATAAAGGATATATAAGATAATAGCAATAGAATCTTTTTGCTTTTGAATTTTATTTAATAATAAGTTTCCATCTTTATTTTTAAAAGCTTGATAAAAGTCTATTATTAAACAAACAATCCATGAAATTCCTATAACTGGCGAACTATTTTCATATGTTCCGCGCTCTATTACTTCTTCTACCGCTTCTAAAGTTATAGTTTCACTTTTCTTTTCTCTATCAATTTCATTACCGAAGGCATCTAGTGTTACAGTATAGACAACCTTTTTTTCGCCATCTTTACCTGCGATTTTAACTTTTTCTTGACCTTTATCCATTTCATTATTATCGATATATTTGGTTTTATAATTTACCTTTTTAGTCTCAGTTATTTCTTTTTCATATTGACAAGAACTATCATTTGTATTGGCTGACGAATTATAGTTTATAGCTGTTTTATCAGTACATCCTAAAATTTTGGCTATACAACTTCCATCATCTTTATTAGCGCTTGGATTATAATTTAAAGCATTTCTATCAGTACATCCATAGGTGTAACTTGGAGTATAGGTTTGTCTTGATGATGAACTACTGGTTCCTCCACTACACGTACAACTAGGACTTGTGGTCCCATCATTACATACTTGGTAGCCATTACGGCAAGCACCTGAAACACCACCATGCCATGAACAACATCCGCGCCTGGCTGAGACATTAATTGGCACAAGCAAAATTAATAATAAAATACATCTTACTACTTTTTTCATACTTCCCCCACCCTATACAAAAAAGCCAGTACAAAACTATAAAGTCTGTACTAGCCCTTTACATCACAATTATATCACAATTTGGCTTTTTTGTCTTTAAAATTTACTATATAGAAAAAAGGTCAATAAACCTTCTAAATTTTAAATCTTTTATTTTTCTTATAATAATGACTATTATTAATATATTTCTTTTTATTCTTATGAGCAATAATTATTATAATGATAATAATTGGTAGAGCTAAAATTAAAATACCAATGATAGTTCCGATGACATCGGTGAAAACCATACTTTTATGAAAATTTATATAATATTTTTGGGTTTCTCCATTTTCAGCTTGGCAAATTATGGTTACCTTATTATCACCAGCTTTTAGGTTTTCATTACCTTCAATTTTTATTTTTGCGTTAGAATCTTCTGGTGTTACTTTTATATCTAAGGCTTTCTGATTTGAAGTTACAAATATATCATTAATAGTATTTTCTTTAAATTTGTATTCTTTATCATTTATGGTTATTTTTTTTATGTTGTTATTTATACTTAATACTTTATTTCTAATAATGTTTAATTCGTAATTTTTTGTAAGCCCACCATTGCCTGTGATTTTAATCGTAATATTGTTGTTACCTATTTCTAACTTCTTATTTTGTTCATATTCAATTTTAGCATATTGGTAGTTTGGGGTGGCGATTATGTTAGCTGTTTCATCGTATGTTTGAAATTCCATTTTATCTGACACTGTAATATTATTTCCATTAATGGTTATTGATTTTAAAGTTGGGTCATTAGATGGTGAACATGGATATGTATAAATCGGATTACCCTCAGCAATATATTCATTACCCTTTTGAATAGCTTGGTGCCAGTGCCCATTATGGATTCCATAGGTAATACCAAAGCATTCTCGCGGACTATATACAGTGCCTTCATCTGCTTTGACTATATTTATTAAAGAAAATAATATAATTGTTATAAATAAAATTAGTTTGAATTTTTTCAAGATACCACCCGCTTTTTTAATTTACTACTTTATAGTATACAACAAGTTTATTATTTATTTCAAAGAATTTGAAATAATTTTGTTAAAAAAAGAATTTTATGTATAATTAAATTAAAGGAGTGGTTTGCTATGAGTGATTTGATTTCGATTACTGAGGAAAATATAGAAAAAGTTCATAGAGAAGTTTTGGAAGCTATTAGTTATGGCAAGGAAGAAATTATTATACATGATGTTTTGAATAAATTTCCTAAAAATGATGATATAAATGTTATTGCTATGAAGATTGCTGTTATTGATGTTACTAATTCCACGCAGCTTTCTAGATATAAAAATAAGATTTCTTTATATGAACTTGCTAATATTATTTTGAATATAGATAATTTTGATGAGAGGATTAAAAATGGGGATCCAGAACTTGTAAATATTATTTCCAAGAGTAATGGTAAAATTAATTTATTTTCTTTTGCTTCTAAATATTGTACTTATCACAATAATGAAATTTATGGAAAAGATGATTATTCTATTTTTGATAGTGTAGTTAGAAAAATGCTTCCTAAATATTCAAATATTTCATTAAGTCAAATTGAAAAATGGAGAAAAAATCATGACTATAAATCTTTTAATGACAGTATTACTAAATTATTAGATGATAACAATATTCATATAAAGTTTAGAAAAAGAAAGTTTGATCACTTTCTTTGGTTTCCAAATAAATAATTTATTTTGTAAAATGGCCAAATCTGGCTTTTTTTTCATATGAAATATTTAATAAATTTAAATCTTTTATTATATTTTTGGGCGTGCATTCATCATATAACTTTTCTTTAACTTTTATACTTCCTTTATCACTATCTATATATATGGCAAGTGGTTTTTCTAATCCTATAGCATAACTTATTTGAACTTGACACCATTTTAAGTTATGTTTTTTTAAATATTCTTTAGCTATTTTTCTTGCTTTATAAGCTCCTGATCTATCTACTTTACTTGGATCTTTACCACTAAATGCGCCGCCACCTACTTTGGCAAATGAGTGATAACTATCGACGACTATTTTTCTTCCTGTTAATCCAGCATCACCATCAAAGCCACCTATTTCAAATTTACCGGTTGGATTGATTAAAAATTTTTCTATTTCTATGTTATATTTTTGGCATATTTCTAGGCATTTTTCTTTAATTAAATTATCTGTATAATCTCTATGTTTTTCGTCATTTTGATAAGATACTGTGAAGTATTTTATTTTCTTTAGTTTCATGTTTTCGTCATAATAACCTGTTATTTGAGCTTTACCATCGGGAAATAAATATTGGCACTCTTTCCTTTTTTCATCATACCACATGCTTAATTTTTGTAAGATTACTTGAGCGAGAGGAAGCATTTCTTCAGTATCATCGCAGGCATAGCCAAACATCATACCTTGATCGCCAGCTCCTCCTATTTCATCATTTGTTCCTAAGGCAATGTCTTCACTTTGAAGTCCTAGATTATTGATTATTTCATAATCTGTTTTATAGCCTATATCTTTTAAAACTCTTTTGACTATGTTTTTAATATTTATTTGGGCTTTTGAAGTTACTTCACCGGTGATAAATATTTTCCCTTTTCCTCCCATGACTTCGATGCCACATCTCGATGTTTTATCTTCTTTTAAGTATGCATCTAACAGTGCATCACTTATTTGGTCGCAGACTTTATCTGGGTGTCCACGAAATACGATTTCATTTGAATATAGTTTCATAAATTCCTCCTTCTACCTTTATAAAGAAAAAAACAAGTGAGGAACTTGCTTATAGTTCCTTATCGTTCGGCTTTAGCACCTAACTTAAATAGGTTGCTGTGATATCATCGGGCCAGTCCCTCCATCACTCTTTATAAGGTCCATTTATATTATATCATTTACTTTTATTTTTGTAACTGTTTTTGATTTAATTTTTCTAAGCATTTTTGAAACATGTGATAATGCGATTTTTTAAATTCACCATTTTTATATAAATCTTCTATTTCATTTTCTTGAAATTTTGCATATAATTTTTTACAACATTTTCTACATTTTGAACAGTCATAGTTGGTAAAATATTTTTTATGTAATCTGTTGAAATCTTCATTCAATTCTTGGTCATCGGCATTTGCTTTTAAAAATCTAGCAAATTCATAGTTTTCATCAATTTTTTTCATTATACACCTCTTTGGCTATAGTATATCATAGATCATAATTATTACAAAGCATTTAAAAAACATACTTTTAGGCATGTTTGCTTTCTTGTAATTTTATGGCTTCATTTAAAAATTTTTCTGCTTTTTGTGTGTCTTTTGTTTTTAGAAATTGAATCCATTTTTTTAAAAATAAATCTATATCTTTAATTTCTTCAATTCCTAAATTTAATAAATCGTTTAAGTGGTAATAACTTAAATAATCATATATTTTTTGAAAGTTATCATATTTATTTGATGCAAGAAGTCCATAGACTATAAATAATTTAACTATATTTAAATCAAAATTTAAAGAATCGTTTAGGTTTTCAATTTCTGTTTCAAATGTATCTATTACCTCACCGTTATCGTCATAATCAGGTCCAATTACTTCTTCACAAAAATATTTTGCATTTAAAATTTTTTCAAATATTTCAATTGCTTTGTGATATTCTTTATGATAAATTAGACTTTTTCCAAATTCAAATGTTTTATCTAAAATTTCGTTCATTTCTTTATTACTGTAATAGTGAATATCATAGTCTTCATCATAATATGAGTAACTTCCATTAGGGGATGAATAACACTTAAAACATATATTACCTTCCTCTATTTCCTTAAAAGCATTTTTTATATAGTCTTCTGTTTCTTTTAGTAATTCTTTATCAATTTTAAGTGTTCCAGTTATATCTTTTATTTTACATATTATTTTTTCATAATGACATACTGGGACTTCATCTATTAATATATTTGTTATTTTTTTGAATTTGTCTGATGGTGTTTGGTTAATAATTTGTTTAATTTCATTTTTATCTAAAGTTTGGTTCATTTTTATCATCCTTTATATAATTTTATTTTAAATATTTCATGATTAGTTTTTCGGCTAGTCGTTCCCCTTCTTTAGTTAGAGTTACAGATTTATTTTATGTTTTCCTGAATACAAATAACCTTTTTCGGTTAATTCATTCAAAATGTTAAAATTATATCCTTTCCAGCATTTTTTTATTATCTTTTCTTTAGGTATTTATGATTTTTCATCATAAATACATCCTGTTTCATTCCACGAAGTTAAATACATAAGCAGGAGTGTTAATTCTTCTATATTCTTGTCCAAGTTTTCTTCTTTTGTTACTTTACCTTCATTTTTAAAAAATAGGCCCCTTACAAAATGATTTAACATTTTTTCATTGCATAGATACTGTATCATAAAGAAATATTTTAATTCAAGTATTTCATTAAGCTTTTCTGTAATTATGTATTAACAGTGATTTCGACTTTATTAATACTGGGCGATGATGGTCATCTTTTAAAATAATTAGATAAAAATCGATTCCTTGTGTTGTATGTTAGCTCTGATTGAGGGGAATTGCAAGTATATAATTTATATGTTATTTTTCTTGGTTACCAAGTAGCTCCATAATATTAGATAATTATTTTAACAATCTAGTAATAGTTCTATTACTTGTATTTAATCTTTCATCTCAATAATTATTTTCAGAAAAACATTAGCATTCTTGTTGTACTAACATTATTAGTAAGCTAAATAAAGTTTTAGAACTAAGTTTAATATTTTATCTATTAATACCAATAACAACACTTTTACATAATGTTCATATTATATCGATCATTTCTTCTTTCCAGCTAGGATAACTATCTCTCAAAAATTATTAATTAGAAGCATAAGAATATTGGCACCATAAACAAAAAGCACCTTAAAAACTAAGAATTTTTGGCTATGTCATTCTTATTTTGCAAGTGCAAAATTAATCTTTCCATATTGGTTGATATTAAGAATTATGAATAGTTTTGTCCTTATTTCATAAGATAATTAAAATCTTATATACAATTCTACTTCAAAAAACTATAAAATGATAGAATTTGTTATCAAATTTTGTGTACAAAAAAATCTTGATTATAAAACTAAAGATATAGATTGCAATAAATGAAATAATCTAGACATGGATTTCAACAGCTAATTATTTCATTTTACTATATTTTATCACTTGATCAATAGAAGCAATGACTAATCAATGCAAAAAATGTTTTTTGTGCCAGAATTTTCTTAATTACTAGACGTAATATATTCCATATTAATTAATCTTACCAATTCAGTAAAATTCATATCTTCAACTTCTTCATATTTATTATCATCAAATCCAACTGATAGTACATATATAAAATTATCAAAAGAATAAATAACTTCTTTACCAAACTTTATATTTTCTTCTATATTGTCCGCTTTTGTTAATAAACATATTTGTTGAAATCCTTTATCAATAATTCTTGTATTGCCATCTGGATGTGCTTTTTGAAAATGTTGACTAGGAGTTAGAGCAATTAAGTTTTCGACATAACCACTGATTTCTTGAAATTCATTTTCAGGAAATATATGGTGCATATTAATTGCATGTCCAACAGCTAATTCATCTTTTACTTCTGACAAGCCATCATTAAATGTATCATTAAATGCTCTCAATAATTTTTTTGCTTTTGCTGATTGATATTTAATTAAGTTAGTATTAGGTTTATCAACTAAAGATTCATAATATTCCCCACGAGTCATTTCTTTTGGTTTATTAACATAAATATCTCTAAAGTTGTTTCTATTATACATTAACATATCTTTAGTTATTTTGTTTTTTGACATTCTACCCTTTTCAGTTCCAAAAGTATTTTTCATAAATGCTAGGGGATTTAAAACTTTAGTAAAAATCCTATTACATTCTGTTATTCCATTTATTGGTGTATTAAACACCGTAAATCTACCAAATTCATATTTCATTTTTTCATAAGTATTATTAGTAGGATTATTGAAGAAATCTTCAAAATAATGATAAATACCACTATCTTTCAAAACTTTAGTGTTATATAATTCTATAAATTTTAAAGCATTCATCTCTCTAATAGAGATGTATTCTAATAGCATCTTGTTCCATAACTTATAATAATTTTTATTTCCAACTTTCTTTTTCCATAGAATTCCAGCATTTGCAAACATTTCCATAGGCTGTTGAAAAAATTTATCATATTCATTTCTGGCTTTTTGTTCATCAGGATTAGGCTTTTTAAATATTGATTCTACATTTTGTATTGTATATTCATTATGCCAAATATCTAATGAACTAAAATATTCTTTTTCAGGATTTGACTTTACAAATTCTAATATACAATCTGCAATTATACATAAAACATCAGGAGTACATTTTTGGTCTATCCATCGTGCATTATGAGATTTTCTTATATCATAATTGTAATGACTCATAAATTTTAATATCTGTTCTTCAGTCAGCCAGTTCATATTATACCTCCTTTAACTTTCCAAAAAAGAATACCGAAGTCTTATCAATATTTAATGATCTAGTTTGGTAATTTCTTGCTATTTTATAAAAATCCCTATATTCATCAGTCGAAAAAAACAGCATATCTTTTTTGGTTAATTTAATGTTATTTTTTGGAATTAAGATTGCTACTGAACCATTTACTATTGTACCTACAGGTTTTTTACAAACTCTAGGCTTGTATGACATATTAGGAGTTATATAAACATTTTTATTATTTAAAAATTCATAAACATTATATTTTTTAATGTCTTCTTCATTTACATATTGATCATAATCAGCAATATGTTTTATTTCTGTTGCATCATCATTAATGTTTCTTGATTTAATAACCCAAATGTTTTTTATTTCTTTTGAACTATTATTGTTCGTTATTTGTCTATCCCTAAATACATCAAATATATTAAACTCCATTTTTCTCATCAACTTATCAAAATCGTCGTTACGATAAATAATCCAATATGGCAGTTTTTTATCAATTATATAGTTTTGTTTTTGATTTATTTCTTTTTTTAGTGTTATTGACAAAATCTTTGTATAAGTTGGTTTATTACAAGTATTAATATTTATACATATAGTTTCAATTAGTACTCCTTCAAATCCTTTTTCTCCAAAATCAATTATTGATCTTATATTTAATTTTGAAATATAATTTCTTGTTTTCTCATATTCACTAGTATTTAATAAATTTTTTGGCATTACCATTACAACATTATCCGATATTGTTAACGCTTTTTCTAAAAAATATGATGATGTATTATTAGATTCATTATTAATACATTTTTTTCTATATTCTTTTAATATTTTACTTTTGGAATTCATTTTCATAAATGGTGGGTTACCAGTTATTACATCATACCTATTTTCAAATTCATGTAAAAGAAAATCATCACATATAAAATTAATCTTAACGTTTGGTGGAATATCAATTATTTTCAGTAATTGTTTTAATACACCAATTGAATAATTGTTAATATCAACAACATCAATTATCAATTTTTCAGCATAACTATATTTTGCAACTATATATGGTATAAAATTTCCAACTCCAACTGATGGTTCTAATACTCTTATTTGTTTTTTATTTATATTAGGCAATTCTTTATAAATATAATTTAATAATTTTTTATTTGTATAAAATGCCTCTTCATCATTTCTTTCTGCATTAGATAATTCAGCAATTTTAGACAAAGTTGTAAAAGATAGTGTATCTTTGTTTTTTTTAATAAACTCATTAAGATTTCCATTATCTAATAAATTATTATCTTTAATTAACTTATTGATTTCCCTTAAAGAATAATTTTTTCTATTTAAATTATCTTTTATATTTATTGCTATTTGATGAAATATTTCAGTAGGAACCGCTTCACCAATTGATTGCCTAATATTTATTTCTTCTTTCTTTAAAAATTTTCTTTTATCTTCAATAGATAGTTTATTCAATTCTTTTTCATCCTGTTCTACCCATTTAAAAGATTTAGGAATAGTCATAATATTCATCAATTCTCTAATGCTAAATACTCTATCATCAGAAGGATGAATAGTGTTTTGACTGGCAAGTTGATCATTTCTTGTATGAATACAAGGAGCGACTTTATTCCAAAATTGTCTTTTATACTTATCTCCTGTTTTATTCACATTGATTTTAATTTTACCATTTACAATGGTATGTGGTTTTTTACTATCGTCTTCTTGATCAAACGCAGACTCACCTTCTTTTAAATCATGAATCCAAGAACGCATGTGTTCAGGATAAATTCTAAAAAAATGATAAATATCTTCATTACTAATTTCTCCAAAATTCTCTAAAGGTTTTAATTTTCCAATAACCTGTTTTAATGTTTTTTCTTTTTTTCTTTTTGGAAACAAATCTATTGGCGAAATAAAATCTTCAAAATCCATTCTAACTCCAATAACTAAAGTCCTTGTTCTACTTGAATTAGAACCATAATCTTTAAAATTTATGACACGACTCATAATAACATAGTCATTACTCAAATTACAATTTATTGCTTCTTCTATAGATTTAATATTTTCATCTATATCGATACAAGCCGTTTTCAAAAAAGCTGCAACATTTTCAAAAACAAAAATTTTTGGCTTTATTTCTTTTATAATTTTAATTGATTCGATTACTAAAGAATTTCTATTTATTTCGTTATTTTTCTTTAAGTTAGCAACTGACATACCTTGACAAGGCGGAGTTGCGATAACTACATCAATATTACTCACATTTTCTTTTTTATTCCACATTTTTATTTCATTAAATAGCGCTTCTTTAGTTTTATCTAAAGTGATATCACCATAAATATAACCGGATTCATATTTACATTTATGATTTGCCTTTTGAACATTTAATCGTCTTTCTATAAGTTCATTGGTAGCAACACATTCAAAATTTTCCATTTTAAATCCATAACAACCAATGCCAGCACTACTAAACAAACTTACATAAGTAAATGGTTTATTTTTCATGTCCCTACCTCCTATGTATAATTATAACATTTATTTTTTTGTTTGAGAAGGCTTTAAAATACATTTTTTGTAAAAAAAAGAGAACTATTATAGTTCCTTATTTATTAACATCAAATAACAACAATTGATATCCTTTTTCAATTAATTTTTTACTCGCATCTATAGTAATATATTTTGCATAATTAGAATCAGTATTATCGGAAAGTTTTTCCATAAACCCCGCTACATAATATATATTAGGCTTATTAAATAATTCAACAAACTCTTCTTTAGTTAAATCTTTTATTTTATTATTTGGATATTTTTTTAATATATCTTCATAATATTTTTCTATAAAATCTTTTTTATCCATCATATAGTGATTTATAAATTCTGCAGATGTTAAAATTTGATTTAGCACATCTCTTGCACCACTTCCTTGAAACTTTAATTTATTATGAATTAAATATAAATTATCATCATCGTAATAAATCAAATCAGCCAATTCAATATAATTACTCAACACAGTATGAGCTAAAATAATTTCATCTGAATTTTCAAACGTTTTGTTATAAGTATCTTCTGTTAAATTTGCTTCTTTATTTGATAATATATCTTTTAATTTTTTATCTATATTAATCATTTGTGTATAACTCTTTTTAAATTCTTTATCTAAATTATCAATATAGTTTGTATCAAACATTAACCATTTGTCATTAAATAAGAAAAAAGGTTGTCTATTTTCATCTTCAATATACCCTTGCATGCATTGTTTGATTTTTGTTGGATATAATATTATTTCTTTATCATTGTATACTATTAGGTTATATTTCAATAATTTTTCAACCGAAGCTTTAGTAATTGGTTCTGGCAAACAATTTTTATATAAATCATTAATTGTAATTGGAATATCACTGTGATATATTACATTTTGTTCATTATCCTGTATAACATAAGAATTACCACCAACACAATATTCAGAATAATCATCACCTACCAAAATAAAATTTTCACCAATTCCACGCATTAAATATTGAATAAATTGTTCATTCAAATCTTTATAAGAGTATCCATTCTTTTTTGAATCAATAAAATACCCCAATGAAAAATTATCATCATTCTTTTCTATTTCAATCAATTTGTTTAATACTATAATTAACTTTTCAATACTTATTGATTTTCGAATAACAAATGAGTCTTTCGCTATAAGATTTAAATTTTTAATTTTTTTATTTTCATCTGTTTCAATACCCAGTAGTTCAATAATTTCTTTATTAATTTCCAATGATAATTCTCTAAATATTGAACTCATATCATTTTCTGTACTTATAGTCGTTACATTTCTATTAGAATGTTTGCTTGATAGCTTATTGCCTGACATTCTATTTTCTAACACAGACTTAATTACCGGACTATTTTCTTTCATTATTTTAGGTAATAAATATAAACCATAATTTTTTTGAGTATATTCAGAAATATAATTACTACCAAGTCCACCAGTAAGTAAAAATATATTTTCATCTTTTTTATAAGTTAATATATATGAAATATGGATATTTGATAAATCAATCTTATCTTCTAGCATATTATCTATCATTCCACACCAAGTTGGATAATGATAAGTTTTAAATACCAGACCTTTAAAACCATTATTATCAAAATTCACTATTTCATTTTTCTTTCTATTTGATATTTCTTTTTTTATTGTATTTAATATTTGATCTTCAAGTTCCGAGTAAGATAAAATTTTAGTATCATATTCTTCTTCAAAATATTTAATGCTTCTTTCAAAATCCACTTTATAAATACTAAATTGTGTTTCATATTTTTTCTTTGCCATATTAGCACGCCTCACTTTAAAAAAATAAGCAGTATCCATCTTAAAAAGATTAAATACTGCTTATCTTCTACAATGATTATAACATATTTCCAACATTTTCCAAAGCATATGTTAGTACATTTCTATATTCCTAATTTTTTTGATTTTTAAGAATTTTATGTACATTTTCATGATGCTATGTTCAGCAGGATAACTGTGTCTGACAAACAACATCGCCAGTGGCGAGTATGACCATATTATAAAGGTTTTAGAAGATTAATATTGTCTGACAATGTCTAAATTGTCTGACTTTTGTCTAACAGAATTTATATCAAAAATACCTAAAATTGCCTATTTGTCAGTCAGATGTCTGACAAAATAGGCGATTTTCTTAAGATTTTTAAAACGATTTGTACATTTTTTTGGAAATTTTAAAAATATTTTTAAAGAAAAAGTGTACATTTATTTCATTATTATTTTGAAATTTATGTACACGTTTTTTTATTTATGTTACCGCTATTACTCCATAACCTAGATTAGGTTTGAAGCCTTTTTCATCTTTAATTGGAATTAATTTTATAATTTCTTGCTTTTTATTTGGACTATATTCTAGATAAAAAGTCCCATCTTCTTCTCTTATTACATCTATTTTAAAGTACTCTACTTGATAATAGCTTTGCAGTTTGCAGATGTAATCTTCTATTTCTTTTTCTGTTTTTGGAGAAGATAAACTTACTATTTTAGTAGTATCTTCGTAAGATACTGTTACTTCTTTATCAACGATACCTTCTGTAAATAAAGTACTATATTCTTCTAGAAATGACTTTCTAAAGTTTACTTTTTCAATAACTATTTTTCTATTTTCATCATAACCTAAATCTATGGTTTCAATATATTTCATACATAGTTCTTGCCTTCTTTGTTTAGATAAATTATTCCATATAGATGATTTATCTAGTAGTTTATCATATAGCTTTACTTGTTTTATTTTATCAATATCTTTATAGAGTGATGGGCTATCTAGGTTAATATCATCTATTGTTAGAACATTATTTTTTAAATTATTTTCTAATTCTTGTAACCTATCATCGATACTTGTTATTTCTTCTGTAAATTCTTCTAAAGTAATTACGCTTGTTTTATAAGCAGCTTTTAATCTATTTCTTTGTCTTTTTAAAGATTCTATTTCTGTAATTGTTTGTTCTTTATAATTTGCTCCAAAGATAACTGGTGCATAGATTCCATGGACTAGGAAATCGTATTCTACTAATTCATAGATAATTTCTTTTAGCTGTTTGATGATATCCTTTTCATTTACATAAGTATGGCACTTATGACACCTGTAATAAACATAATCATATTTCTTATTACCACCCGGACTTCTTCCTGCCATTAGAGTATGGCATTTGGGACAATATAATTTTTGTAGAAATAAGTAGTAGATTGTTCTTGTATAGTTTCTAGAGTTTTTGCCTTTTTGATTTTGACAATCAAACCATGTTTCTCTACTAATAATTCCTTCTACGACATTTTCGTAAATATGTTCATCCTTTTTACCTTTATGATAAACAAAATCACCACAGTATATTCTATTATTAATGATGTTTTCCACATGGGAATAAAGCCATTTCTTATTTAAGGCATTACGTTTATTTAAATCGTTCATAATCTTTTGTAATGACCAGCCTGACAAATATTTATTGAAGATATCTATTACTACATCCTTAGTTTGCTCATCTGGTACTAGTTTCTTATTTACTCTTTTATAACCTGTTAGATTTTTCATAGGAATATGACCTTCTTTAATTGCTCCAACTAATCCCATTTTGGTTCTCTCACTTGTTCTTTCAATTTCATTTTGACTAACACTCATTAAAAGTCTTGATATCATTTTTCCATTGGCAGTCGTAGTATTTACTTCATCATTTGCACAATCAATATATGCTTCATTTTCTTCCAAAAACTTCATAATGAATTCCCAGTCATAAATACTTCTTGTTACTCTATCTAGTTTTAAAGCAACAATGGTATTTGCTTTCTTACTTTTGATATCTTCTAATAATTCATTAAAAGCAGGTCTATCTTTCATGTTTTTGGCACTTATTCCTGCATCTTCATAAAACTTATAAATTTTATAACCTTTAAATTTACACATGGCTTCGAGTCTTTCTTTTTGTTCACTTAAACTAAAGCCTTCCCGAGCTTGATCCTCGGTACTAACTCTTAAATATACCCCAGCAATCTTATTATCTATAATCATTCCTCCTTTTTCTTGTTTTGGTAAAAATTTTTCTATAATACCATTATCTACAGCTCAAAGGTCTATTTCAAGAACAAAATTGTCCTTTTTCGTCCATTTTTGAACATTTTCGTACTTTTAACTTTTGGCATTTTTAATTACTTCTTCTAGGTCTTGCAACGATATTTTATTCGTAAGGTTATTTTTACTAATATACATAATTTCATTCTTACCAAAAATTAAATATGTATCACCATCTATTTCCAACTTATAAGGTTCAATATAAGCGATATTGGTCTTAGATATATTGATAATACTACCTTCCATTAACTTTAGTTTCTGGCCATTAAATTTACCTAGATTGTTTATCTTTCTTTGTAATTCTTTACTTATTTCTAACTTTTCTTTAATTACCAAATATTACCAATTCCTTTCTAACAACAAAAAAATCGACTCATAAGAATCGATTTCTATCTTGAAGTCTTTCGACTTTTTTTTCATTCTGGGGCGCTGTGTGGGAATCGAACCCACGAAATAATGGAACCACAAAGGTATATACTCCGTCTAACACACTTGAATTATTATTTAATTACTTATCTTGAATATAGTATAATGAAACATAATTATACAATGGCTTGATTTTTTATATCATCAAATTCAATTTTAATAATAATACATTTATCCAAGTCTTAATTCTGTGATATACATTAAAAATAAATACGAAGCAACTATCAATAACAAACCACCTATTACTACTGATATGGGAAGTTTTGAAAGTTGTTGCTTTTTATCATCTGATACTTTTGACTTCTTTATTAATTTTTGATTTTCTTTATAATGATTGTTACCCACATAACAAAGATAGCCTCCTAATACTGCAAATATAATTATTAACCACTGCAATAAACTATTATCCACTAATACACCTCCGTTTAATATATATTATAACATCATATTTGTATATAAAAAAATAAAATTTAAAAAGATTAAAAGATAATTTGTTGTATTATATTTTCAGTTATGATATGATAAAAATGTGAAAAGTTTGTTAGTTAAGATGCATAGAATATTGCAAAAAAGTTAGAAATTATGCTGAATTTAATATTAGCTGATTAAAATACTAGGGGTGTAATCATGAAAAAAATACTTTTATTAGCATTTACTATTCTATTAACCGGATGTTCACTCGGACAACCAACAAAAGAGAGTGAAACAGAAAAACTTGAAAATTATTTAGAGGAAATATCATGGGTACGTGAGGCAGAATATAGTAAAAACTTTATAAATGAAATTGCTGGAAATTATGAGGACTATCCATCTTTTGATAAAAATTATCAGTTCGAAAAAATTAATACAAATGATTTGACTTATACTGAAACTTACAGTTCTGTTAATCAAGAAACTAATTTTGCAAATCTATATAACTTTACTTATGATTATAAACAGGATATTGCAAAAGGAACTTATGTTCAAACTTTCTTATATAATGGAATAGAAAAAAATATCACTAGTATATATATGTATGACTATAAAAATGGGATTAAAGAATGTACAAAAAAAGAAGAATTTGGAACTGTTGTTAGTGAATGTAATATTTCAGGAGAGATGATGGGTAGTTTGTTTTTAGAAACTAAGCAAAACTTTTTGGACATTTTAGAAAATAGTGGTGTTGATAATGAAATATTGCTCCAATAATCAGAAATACAAATATGGAAATTTATAAATTTCCAATAAATAATCATATGCAAAAATTGATATAGCTATTCTTAAATAAAACACGAATTTAATTATAAATTAAATTCGTGTTTTTCATCTTTAAATGGGGCGCTGTGTGGGAATCGAACCCACGAAATAATGGAACCACAATCCACCGTGTTAACCACTTCACCAACAACGCCATGTAGTAATAATATTGTAACACTATTTTTTATTATTTCAAACTAAAACAAACAATATTAATAAAATATAAATTGAATTAAATTGATTTAACAAAAAATAGTATGAGTACATTTGGGGCATTATTTGGGGCAAATCAAATCTCTTTAATTTACTAACTATTTTAAAACCTCAAGTTACTTTGTTTTTCAACGGTTTTTGGAAAAGTGAGTTAACACGTTTTAGGGTGTACATAGTACCACCACAATCCGCCGTGTTAACCACTTCACCAATTCCGCCATTTGAAAGACAAATATATTTTATCAGTAAATTTGTCTTTTTTCAAGTGTTTTTAGGAATTTGTTACTCATTATCCATAGAAAGTAACATTTTAATGTCATCTTCTGTAAGTTTAGAAAATTGATTTTCAGTATGGTTTTCATTATCAATTAATAGTTCAGCTAATTTTCTTTTCTTATTTTGTAGTTCTAGAATTCTTTCTTCGATGGTACCTTTTGTAATTAATCTAATTACTTCAACAGTATTTTTTTGACCAATTCTATGGGCTCTATCTGTTGCTTGATTTTCAACTTGCGGATTCCACCATAAATCTAGATGAATAACAACGGTTGCAGAAGTTAAATTTAAACCGGTTCCTCCAGCTTTTAAAGTAATGATAAAGACATCAGTATCATCATTATTGAATTTGTCGACTAATTCCATACGTTTTTTAGATGAAACACTACCATCTATATAATATGAAGATACTCCTATGTTGTTTAGTTTTGGAATTATTAAATCCAAAGCTTTTTTATAAGTAGTGAATATTAACATCTTATGACCATTAGTTTTGGTTTCTTCTACTATTTTTAGGAGTTCATCTATTTTCGCACTTTCACCTTTATAGTTATCAAAGATGATTGATGGGTCAATACATATTTGTCTTAGTTTAGTGAGTAACTGTAAGATTTTAAATCTAGCTTTAGTCCAGCCTTCTGTTTGAATTAATTCATCTAGTTCTTCTTTAGTTTTTTGTACTTCAGCGGCATAAACTTTTTTCTGGGTTTTGCCCAAATCAATATAAATATTATTTTCAAGTTTATCTGGTAAGTCTTTGACAACGTCTTTTTTCTTTCTTCTTAAAATGAAGTAACTTATTTGAGTGTTTAATCTGTTTAAGTTGTTATCTTCTTTATCTAATTCTTTTATGTTATATAATGATTGGAATTTATCTTTGCTAGCGAGATAGCCTGGCATGATGAAGTCAAAGATACTCCAAAGTTCTAATAGACTATTTTCAATAGGTGTTCCGGTTAAGGCAAATTTAATATTAGCGTTTAAGCTTTTAACGGCTTTAGATATACCTGTGTTTGGGTTTTTGATGTTTTGAGCTTCATCTATAGCAACTAAATCAAATGGGATTTCTTTATATTTATCTAAGTCATTTCTGACCAATCCATAAGAAGTAATCAATATGTTTATGTCATCAATGTTATCTAGTTCATTCAACCTTTGAGTTTTGCTTTCAGCAAATACTTTATATTTTAACTCTGAGCCAAATTTATCAAATTCTTTTTGCCAGTTATAAATAAGTGAAGTAGGGGCAATGATGAGAATTTTGGCTTTAGGATTTTCTTTAATGATGAGTTTAGTTAAATAGATTAATTGAATTGATTTTCCAAGTCCCATTTCATCAGCTAGAATACCACCAAAGCCTGATTTATAAATGTTATAAAGCCATTTAACACCAGTTAATTGATAATCTCTTAAAACTTTTAATTCATTTTTATCTAATGAAATGTCGCTATCTTTATAGGTTAGAAATTTATTAATTAAGTTATCAAAATTACCACTTGTATTAATTAGGGTAGAGTAGTTTTGTTTTAAACTATCTAGGTATAAAGCACGGTACTTTGGAATGGTTCCTTCACCTTCGGTGATTTCTGTTTTAGTTAAATCTAATTCATCGGTTAATTCGTTTAGGTTTTGGAGGTTGGTATCACTATTTAAATCAATAATGTTTCCATTTTTTAGACGGTGGTAGTGCTTCTTAGCTTTTAGCGAAGATAGGACATCGGTTAATTCACTTTGATCAATGCCATCTAATTTAAAATTATAAGATAGAATATTATCTTTACCAATAGAGAATGATACAGTATTTTCTGTTTTCTTAACAATGCTTGTTTCTTTAATTTTTTTAGAGGTAAATACTTCGTATTCTTCACTGATTTCAAAGATACCTTTTTCTAGAAATTCACCAATTAAGTCAATGTCTTCTAGGGTGAAGTGCGCTTTATTTACAGTAAAGCCAAAATTTGATAATCTTTGAATAATATTACTTTCAAATTCGTTATCTCTAACTATTCCTGGGTCTTTAGAAAAGTAATCAATTTCTTTTGAACCATATGTTAACTTAATTTCACATTCTACCGCACTATAGTAAAAATCAAAGTATAGTTTGACAGTAGGGGTAGTAGGCATGGTGATTTCGGTAATGTTGTCAGCCAAATGAATGTTTTCTTTTAATAAAGATAATAAACCACCTGTAAATTTACCTAATTCTTTTTTAGAAAACATAAAACTTTCTATATCATTGTCATTAAGTAGATTATATAGTTTAAAAATATTTTCATCTAATTTATATATATTTTCTTTATCATAAAAGTAATTTTTACCTTCGATAAGTGGTTCAAAACCATTCATATTATCAATGCTTAAAGTATAACTTTCTTCATCTTTAGTGAGGTTAATTTTAAATGGGTTTTCAGTTAAAAATCCATGATATTCTTTACCGTTTAGAGTGAATGTTTTATCTTTTAAGACTTCCATAAAACCATCTAAATCATCATCAGTTATTATGCATTCATAATGTCCATTTTGAAAAATGTGAATATTATAATCTAATATTTTTTTATCTATTTTATCGAAGTAATATTCATTAGGGTCGTAGGTTAATTTAGATGATATTTTATAAGGTCTATTTTGGGAATAAGCATACATGAAATTACGATATTTATTATTTAAGGTATATGGTCTATCCACGCCTATTTTATAAGATACTTTTAAAAAGTTATTGTAATAGTAATTTTGCTCTGTCTCTATTTCAATATTTAAAAACATTTTTTGTTTTATGGTGGATTTTTTTGGCTTATAGAAATTATCAAGTATTTGTGATCCTAAATTTATTTGATATTCTATAGGGTCTATAGTATCATCACCAAATAAAGCATCTTCATATTTGAGAATGCAGGCAGCGATATGTTTACAAGTATCCATTTTTTCATATTGCGGGCAAGTACAAAAATAGTCTTCTATTTCCTCATCAACTTTATCCACTAATATTTCAACTTTATAATTTTTATCTATTCTTTCAGAGGTTACATTAAAATAGGCTCTTCTATAATAATCCTTATCTTCGGTTTTAATTAATTTTACTTTATTGGCTTTGTAATTTAAGCCTTTAATAAAGTCTGCTGTACCACACATTCTAATTACTTTATCATAAAGACGCATAGGATCACCTCATTTTTTTATCATACTAAAAATTAGTTATAAATACAAGTTTTTTGCCCATACTCTTTAAACATTTATTCATAAAATATTTTCGAGGAGGGTAATTAGATGAATAACTATGTAAATATGGGTGGAATGTTTCCAAATGAATTTATGATTGCATATCCAGAAGCTATGCCTCAAGTTAATATGCCTGTTCAAAATAATGAACTATCTAAAAGATTAAGCAAGCAAGCTGGAGATAACATGAATTTTAATAAATGTGGTTTTGATGGTAAAACAACACCAAATGAGTTATATGATGTATATAATGGATTTATTAGAGGAAATATGTTTCCAAATCTATTTAATCAATATAAGCTTTCAAGGCCTTATGATGTTAAACCTATGAATGAACAAGCTGAACTTTTAACGAAGGTGGATGCATATGCTTTTGCGGCTCATGATATCAATCTATATTTAGATACACATCCAAATGATAGGTCAATGATTGATTTATTTAACCAACTTAGTGCGGATGCGAAAGCGGATAGAAGAGAATATGAAAGTAAGTATGGTCCACTTTTAGTAAATTCAAATGAAGGGTATCCTTGGACTTGGAATAATATGCCTTGGCCATGGGAAAACGATTAGGAGGTTTATATGTGGAAATATGAAAAAAAATTACAATATCCAGTAAATATTAAAAAGAAAAATTTACAAATGGCAAAATGTATTTTAACACAATATGGTGGTCCAGCTGGGGAACTTGCGGCTTCATGGCAGTATTTAGATCAAAGATACAATATGCCTGATGATAGGGGAAAGGCTTTACTTACGGACATTGGTACAGAAGAGCTTGCCCATGTGGAAATTATATCTGCAATGCTTTATCAACTTATGAAAGGGGCAACTAAAGAAGAATTGAAAGCTGCTGGATTAGATGGTATGTATTCTCAATTTGGTAGGGATTTATTTCCATCAGATTCTTTTGGTAATCCTTTTAACATGACATATATTAAAGTTTCTGGCGACTATATTGCGGATATTGAAAGTGATATGGGAGCAGAGCAAAGAGCGAGAGCAACTTACGAACACTTAATGGACTTAACTGATGATCCAGATATTTTAGGACCGCTTGCATTTTTAAGACAAAG
>CALVIB010000005.1 GCA_944329375.1 uncultured Bacilli bacterium
ACAACACCTTGTTCAGTACCACAGTCATCTTCCTTAACAATAACATCTTGAACAACATCGACAAGTCTTCTTGTTAAATATCCAGCATCGGCTGTTTTTAAAGCAGTATCAACGGCACCTTTACGAGTTCCGTGAGTTGATGTAAAGAATTCTGATACAGTAACACCTTCTGATAATGAAGATAATATTGGAATTTCAACATAATCTCCATTTGGTTTACTCATGATACCACGCATACCAGCCATTTGTCCGTATTGGTCAATAGAGCCACGGGCTTTAGAATCAATCATCATAGTGATAGAAGATTCTGGATTGGCTTTTAATCTTTTATCTAAGTCATCATATATTTTAGCTTTGGCATCAAACCAAGTTTGAATTACATTGTCATATCTTTCTTTATCAGTAATTAAACCACGTTTAAACTGTTTAGTAATAGTATCGATTTTTTTATTGGCTTCAGCAATAATTTCTCCTTTAACTGGACTTTCCTTTATATCATCGATTGAAATACTAATTCCAGATAAAGTCGAATATTTAAATCCTAAATCTTTAATAGCATCAAGCATAACAGATGTTTCAGTTGTATGGTATCTTTTATAAATTTGAGCAATTAGTCTGACAATCGCACCTTTATTTAAAGCTTTAACTAAAGGCATTTTTTCTATTTCTTCTTTGATGTTTTTACCTTTATCAATAAAATATTTAGCTGGAGTGCATTTAACAGCATTATCAACACTACTATCGTTTATATATTGGAATGTATCTGGGAAGACTTCATTAAAAATGATTTTTCCAGGTGTTGTTACTAGATACTTATCCATGTATTTATCTGGGAATATTTTATGTTTAAATGATTTAACAGGTAAAGCAACACGAGTGTGCAATGTAATTTCTCTTCTTTCGTAAGACATAATTACATCATCTGCATTTCTAAATACTCTACCTTCTCCTTCTAAGCCAGCTTTTTCCATAGTTAGATAATAGTTACCTAAAACCATATCTTGACCAGGAGTGGCAATTGGAGAACCATCTTTTGGAGATAGGATATTATTGGCTCCTAACATTAATAATCTAGCTTCGGCTTGGGCAGATTCACTAATTGGTACGTGAACAGCCATTTGGTCTCCATCGAAGTCCGCATTGAAGGCTGGACAAACTAGTGGATGAAGTCTAATAGCTTTACCTTCGATTAATTTTGGTTCAAAGGCTTGAATACCTAATCTATGTAAAGTAGGTGCACGGTTAAGTAATACTGGGTGCTCTTTAATAACTTCTTCAACAATATCCCATACACGTTCATCTTGATTTTCAATCATTCTTTTAGCAGCTTTAATATTGCTTGCTATTTCTTTAGAAACTAAACCATGAATAACATGTGGTTTAAATAATTCTAAAGCCATTTCTTTTGGAATACCACACTCATACATTTTAAGTGATGGTCCAACAACGATAACAGAACGGCCTGAATAATCAACACGTTTACCTAATAAATTTTGACGGAAACGTCCTTGCTTACCTTTTAACATGCTAGATAATGATTTTAATGGTCTATTACCTGGTCCAGTAATATTTTTACCACGCCTTCCATTATCAAATAAAGCATCAACAGCTTCTTGTAACATTCTTTTTTCGTTTTGAATAATGATAGAAGGTGCACCTAAATCAATTAATTTTTTTAATCTATTATTACGGTTAATAACCCTTCTATATAAATCGTTTAAATCAGAAGTAGCAAACCTACCACCATCTAGTTGAATCATTGGTCTAAGCTCTGGTGGAATAACCGGTAAAGCTGTTAAAATCATCCATTCAGGGCGATTACCTGATTCTAAGAAAGCATCTAAAACATCTAATCTTTTAATTAAACGAATACGTTTTTGACTAGCAGAATCTTTTATTTCAGAGATTTCTTTTTTAATTTCATCTACTTCTTTTTGTAAATCTACTTCTTCTAATAATTCTTTAATAGCTTCGGCACCCATGCCAACTCTAAAGGTGTTTCCATATTTTTCATAGTAACTTCTATATTCTTTATCACTAATGGTTTGTTTTTTCTCAAGTGGAGTATCACCTGGGTCTAAAACAACATATGATACGAAATATAATACTTCTTCTAATTCTCTTGGTGACATATCAAGAACTAGTCCCATTCTTGATGGCACACCTTTGAAAAACCAAATGTGTGATACTGGGGTAGCTAGTTCTATATGTCCCATACGTTCACGTCTAACTTTTGATTTAGTAACTTCAACGCCACATCTATCACATATGATATTTTTATATCTTAGTCTTTTATATTTACCACAAGCACATTCAAAATCTTTAGTTGGTCCGAATATTTTTTCACAAAATAATCCATCACGTTCAGGTTTTAATGTTCTATAATTCATTGTTTCTGCTTTTTTTACTTCGCCATAAGACCATGAACGAATTTTTTCTGGTGAGGCAATGGCTATTCTTAATCCTTCAAAACTATTTGCATCCATTAATTATCCTCCCCTTCCAAACTTTTTAATTCTTCATCAGTTGGCTCTTTATCTTCATCAGTTTCTTCAAAATCATCTAATTCGTTTTCAAGTTCACTAGGTGTTTTTTCTAAATTGTTTTTAGCATTTTCGTTTGCTTCTTTTTCTTTTAAAATTTCACTTTCCAAATCGGTATCTGGAACATAGCTATCTTTTTCAGCTTCTTCTAGTTCTTTTAGTTCTACATATTTTCCATCTTTATTTAAAACAGTAATATCTAAACCTAAAGCTTGGAATTCTTTAATTACTACTCTAAAGCTTTCTGGAACACTAGGTTTTGGTAAATCTTCGCCTTTAACTAATGCTTCGTAAACTCTTACACGGCCTGTAACATCATCAGATTTAACAGTCATCATTTCTTGTAAAATATGAGCTGCACCATATGCATATAATGCCCAAACTTCCATTTCTCCGAAACGTTGTCCACCAAATTGAGCTTTACCACCTAGAGGTTGTTGGGTAACTAATGAATATGGTCCTGTTGACCTTGCGTGTAATTTATCATCAACCATGTGGTCAAGTTTAATCATGTACATAACACCAACGCTGATTCTATTATCAAATCTTTCGCCTGTTCTACCGTCATATAACCACATTTTACCATCTTTGTCTAATCCAGCTTCTTCTAAAGCATCGACAATTTCTTCACGGGTAGCCCCATCGAATACTGGGGTAGCTACATGAATGCCTAATGTTTTAGCGGCCATACCTAAATGTAATTCTAAGATTTGTCCTAAATTCATACGAGATGGTACACCAAGTGGGTTAAGTAAAATATCAACTGTTCTACCATTTTTATCGTATGGCATATCTTCTTCTGGAAGGACTAATGAAACAACACCTTTATTTCCATGACGACCAGAAATTTTATCTCCAACACCGATTTTACGTTTTTGAGCAATATATACTCTAACTTTTTTACTTACACCAGCAGGAAGTTCATCACTATCTTCTTTAGTTAAAATTTGAACATCATGAACAATTCCTCCACCACCGTGTTGAACTCTTAAAGATGTGTCTCTTACTTCTCTTGTTTTTTCTCCGAAAATAGCATGTAATAATTTTTCTTCTGAAGTTAGTTCAGCCATACCTTTTGGTGTTACTTTTCCTACTAAGATATCGTCATCTTTAACTTCAGTACCGATTCTGATGATACCATTTTCATCTAGGTTTTTACGAGCTTCTTCTGAAACATTTGGAATGTCTCTTGTAAATTCTTCTGCTCCTAGTTTTGTATCCCTACATTCTATTTCATAATCTTTAATATGAATTGATGTAAACACATCATCATTAACTAATCTTTCATTTAAGATAACAGCATCTTCATAGTTATAACCATCATAGTTGACAAAGGCAATAGTCAAGTTTTTACCTAAAGCCATTTCTCCATCATCGGTTGATGGTCCATCGGCAATAACAACGCCAACTTTAACTTTATCGCCTTTTCTAACAATAGGTTTTTGGTGGTAACATGTTCCCATATTACTTCTTTCAAAACCTTCTAAGTAATATGTATCAGTACCTTTAGCATTTTTGATAATTATCTTTCTTGCATCGACATAATCTACTACACCATCGGCTTTAGCGCATATTACAACACCAGAATCTTTAGCTGCAATAGCTTCAATACCAGTTCCAACATAAGGTGCTTCAGCTTCTAATAATGGTATTGCTTGACGCTGCATGTTCGCACCCATCAAAGCTCTTTTACCATCATCGTGCTCAAGGAATGGAATTCCACTAGTTGTAATAGAAATTATCTGCTGTGGAGATACATCAACATAATCTATTTTTTCTTTTTCAATAATTAAATTATCATTTTGATATCTGACTGGAACTCTATCTTCTAAGATATTTCCTTCTTCATCAGATTTAATGGTTGCAGGTGCGATATAATATTCTAATTCTTCATCAGCTGTCATATATTTAATTTCATCAGTTAATTTATTATTAACAACCTTACGATATGGAGTCATTATAAATCCATATTCATTTACTTTCGCATAACTTGCTAAAGAAGTAATTAATCCGATATTAGGTCCTTCTGGAGATTCAACTGGACAAAGTCTACCATAATGTGATGGGTTAACGTCACGAACTTCCATTCCAGCTCTATCTTTAGAAAGTCCACCAGGTCCTAATGAAGATAATCTTCTTTTATGTGTAAGTTCAGCAATTGGATTAATTTGGTCCATGAACTGAGATAATTGAGATGAACCAAAGAACTCTTTAATGGCTGCTGTTAATGGTCTAATATTAATTAAACTTTTTGGAGTGACTTCAGCTATATCTTGAGTACTCATTCTATCTCTTATCATTCTTTCAATTCTACTGATACCTATTCTAAATTGGTTTTGTAATAATTCTCCAACTTGCCTTACACGTCTATTAGATAAGTGGTCTATTTCGTCAAATGAGCCAATTCCTTCTAATAGATTTAAGTAATATGAAAGTGATGCATAGATATCAGAAACAGTTAAACGTTTAATATCAATGCTTTGGTCATTACCAATTACTTTAACTACCTTTTCTGGATTTACTTTAGAATACACTTTGACAATTTGAACATCGCCATAAGTATCTAAATCATTGTTGATTAAAGCTTCTTTTTTACCATAACCTTCTTTAAAGATAGGTTTTAATTTTTCTAATACTTCTTTAGTAATCAGTTCCCCATTTTTTATAATTACTTCATCATCAACTTTGATATCTTCGGCTATTTTACATCCTAATAATCTGTCAGTTATATTTAATTTTTTATTAAATTTATAACGTCCAACTTTAGCCAAATCATATCTAAATGCATCAAAGAATCTTGTGATTAATTGGTTTTTCGCACTTTCTAAAGTACTAGGCTCTCCTGGTCTTAATTTAGAATGGATATCAATTAAAGCTTCATCGGTGTTTTTGTTAGTGTCTTTTTCAATTGTTTTGATTAGATAATCATCTTCTCCAAATAAATCTAAAATATCACTATCACTAGATAAACCGATTGCTCTAAGTAAAGTTGTTACAGGAACTTTTCTCGTTCTATCAATACGTACATAAATAATATCGCGAGCATCTGTTTCAAATTCTAACCAAGTACCTCTTGTTGGAATAATTTGTGCTCCAACTGTTACTCTACCATTTTTTTTGTCTACTTCTTTTCCGAAATAAACAGATGGTGAACGAACTAATTGTGAAACGATAACGCGCTCTGCTCCATTGACAATGAAAGCTCCGCTATCAGTCATAACTGGCATGTCACCTAGATAAATTTCTTGTTCTTTTACTTCACCTGTTTCAACATTGAAAAGTCTAGCTTCTACTTTTAGTGGCGCAGCATAAGTAGAATATCTTTCTTTACATTGTTTGATGGTGTGTCTTGGTTCATCAAAGCTATATTCGCCAAATTCTAATGACAAATTACCAGTGAAACTCTCCACTGGAAAAATATCATCGAATACCTCTTTAATACCCTCTGTAATAAACCAATTATAAGAATCTTTTTGAATTTCTAACAAGTTGTTTAATTCAATTGCATTTTTGGTTTTACCGTAATTTCTTCTCTCTCTTTTACCATTGATTTTTTGAATTTTGTATGCCAAGTATTTCACCCCTATAAACTAGTTTTTAGATTTTTCATGTCTCTTTAAGAGTACATGTCGCCAATATATAATTATAAAGATTTTGTTTCTAAAAGTCAACGCTTTTTCGCACATATTATGTAAAAACCTTTATTTTTTTTAACTACTTTAACATCATATGTTTTCTCTAAGTCTTTCGTTAAAGATTTAGCGCCACTATTTTTATTAATCACAAGCCATAGTTCGCCTTTGTTTTTCAAATAGTCATTTGCTTTAAATAAAATTTCATATAAGATTTTTTTACCCACTTTAATTGGTGGGTTTGTTATAATAAAATCATATTTTTTATCTACATTTTCATAGATATCACTTTTATATATATTTACATCAACGTTATTTATTTTGGCATTTTTTTTAGCTAAATTTAAAGCTCTTTCACTAATATCTATCATATCAACGTTAGCTGGAGTGTTTTTTTTAATGAAAATACCAATCGGCCCATAACCACACCCAAAATCTAAGACATTTCCTTTAATTTGATTGGTATCTATATTTTCAAGTAAACTTCTCGTTCCAAAATCTAAACCTTTTTTGGAAAAAACACCATTATCAACATAAAATTTCAATTTTAAATCTTTTACTATAACATCAATTATACGTTCATCACTTTTGACATAATCATTTGTAAAATAATGTGACATATTACCCTCCTTTTTTAAATGGGTAAAGCCCGCACTTATAGTGCAGGCTCTTTAAATTATAATTATTTAACTTCGACAGTTGCGCCAGCTTCTTCGAATTTAGCTTTTAATTCATCAGCTTCTGAAGATGGAATATTTTCTTTAACAGCTCCGCCGTTATCAGCAATATCTTTAGCTTCTTTTAATCCTAAACCAGTAACTTCTTTGATTAATTTGATAACTGGTAATTTGTTAGGACCAGCAGATGTTAATGTAACTGTAACAGTAGTTGGCCCAGCAGCTTCTTCACTAGCAGCAGGTGCGGCAGCAACAGCTACGGCAGATGGGTCTACACCAAATTCCTCCTTCATTGCTTCTACTAATTCCATAACTTCAAGCATACTCATTTCTTTTAAACCAGCGATAAATTCATCTTTATTAATTTTTGCCATTTATAATCATTCCTTTCTAATTTTCTTTTTTTTCTAAATCTTGTCTATATAAATCTAGACAAATTGATAAACTCTTAAGTGGGTAAATAAGTCCACTTGCAAGCATTGTAAGTAATCCTTCTCTTGATGGTAATTTTGATAATTCTGATAATTTATTTTCTTCAGTTTTTTCGCCATCAATTAAACCTACTTTAACAACTAAAGCTGGGTGCTTTTTTGCAAAGTCGTATAAAACTTTTACAGGAGCCACAGCATCATTACCAAAAGCAATAGCTTTAGGTCCTTTTAAATCATCGTTTAAATCTATTTTTAAAGTATCAAATGCTCTTTTAACTAATGTGTTTTTATAGATTTTAAATTCTGATTCGCTTTCTTTTAATTTTCTTCTTAATTCATTTGTTTCTAAAGCTGTTAATCCTTGATATTCAAATAAAATAGTAGCTGTAGAATTTTTTGTTTTTTCAGCGATTTCATCGATGATTCCTTGCTTCTTATCTAAGATTTTTTGATTAGCCAAGTTACGCACCTTCCTTTCTTTTTGCCGCTTAAAAAAGCTCCAGCTATTATGCCAGAGCGAAAAGACTTTTATTCAATGTCTCGGTAGGAAATTAAGCTTTAAGCACCTACTGTCTACGGCATAATTAAACTAACAAATTCATTATATCATAGCTTTAATTAATTGTCAAAGCTAGATGGGTCTACTTTAATACCAGGTCCCATAGTTGCTGATAAAGAAATATTTTTAACATATGTTCCTTTAACAACACTTGGTTTAGATTTGATGATTAAAGTAACAAAGGTTTTAAGGTTATCAAGTAAATCTTCATCGCTAAATGAAACTTTACCAATTAAAGCATGTACATTACCGAATGAATCAGTACGGTACTCTACTCTACCTTTTTTAACTTCTTCTACTGCTTTTTTAGTATCCATAGTTACAGTACCAGTTTTAGGGTTTGGCATTAAACCTTTTGGACCTAAGATACGTCCAATTTTACCTAAAGCAGGCATCATATCTGGTGTAGCTATTAAAGTATCGAAATCAAACCAGTTTTCTTTTTGGATTTTTTCAATCATGTCAGTATCCCCAACATAATCAGCTCCAGCTTCTTTAGCTAATTTTGCAGCTTCACCTTTAGCGATAACTAAAACTTTTTTAGTTTTACCAGTTCCATGTGGTAAAACAACAGCTCCTCTTAATTGTTGGTCAGCTTTTTTAGTATCTAAGTTTAAGTGCATAGCTACTTCTACTGATGCATCGAAAGAAGTATAAGAAGTTTCTTTAACTAATTTGACTGCTTCTTCTTTAGTGTAAAGTTTATGTTTGTCAATTTTTTTAGCTTCTTCTACGTATTTTTTACCTTTTTTCATTTTTTTACCTCCTTGTGGTTTTTGCGGATTATTCCTCCCACATAGCATGGGTTTTTAGTCTTCAATTTTAACGCCCATATTTAAAGCTGTACCTTCGATGATTTTCATTGCATCTTCGACAGTATAGCAATTTAAATCTGGTAATTTTGTTTCAGCAATTTCTCTTAATTTATCTTTAGATAAAGTTGCGACAGTTTCATTTTTACCATTAACTGAACCTTTTTTAATACCGCAAGCTTTTTTAATTAAGAAAGCTGCTGGTGGAGTTTTAACTACAAAGCTGAAACTTCTGTCTTCATTAACTGTAATTTCAACTGGTAATATATCTCCCATCTTATCTCTTGTCGCTTCGTTGAATTGATTACAAAAATCTCCTAAATTAATTCCAGCAGGTCCTAAAGCTGTACCAACTGGTGGTGCTGGTGTTGCTTTTCCAGCAGGAATTTGGATTTTAATTTTCTTAATTTTATTAGTTGCATCTTTTGCCACGAAAAACACCTCCTATAATTTTTTTTCGTGGGTGGTTCCAATGATTATCCGCTTCATCTCATTTGGTAATCTCCCACATCTATATCAAAAATAATATAGCGTATTAATAATAGCACAAATTCCTATTTTTGTAAACTAAGCTTTAGAAATTTGTGATAGTTCTAGTTCAACAGTTGTTTCTTGTCCAAATAAGTCGATAGATACTTCTAATTTGGCTTCTTTTAAGTCTACTGATTTTATAGTTCCAAACATTCCTTCAAATGGTCCAGAGATAACTTTAACTTTTTCTCCTTCTTTTAAATCATTTTCGGCATCTAATCTACTCATACCCATTGAGCCTAATATTTTATCAACTTCAGCTGGCGTTAATGGGAAAGGTTTAGCTCCTTTTCCAGATGAGCCAATAAATCCAGTGACACCTGGTGTATTTCTAACAATAAACCAAGCTTCATCAGTCATTACCATTTCAACCAATATATATCCTGGGAATAGTTTTACTTTTTTTTCTTTTCCATTATTATCTATTACTGTTTCTTCTGGAACAACCACTCTTAAGATATAATCTTCCATTCCCATTGAACTAGCGCGCATTTCTAATTTTTCTTTTACTTTATTCTCATGCCCAGAATAAGTGTTTACAACATACCATTCTTTTTCCATTAATTACCCCTCCAATAATGTTCTTACAAAAGCGATTATTACATCTGATAGCATAAAGAATAATGAAAATATTATAATACATACTAATACAGCCACTGAATATTTAATCATTTCTTTTCTTTTTGGCCATCTTACTTTTTTAAATTCTGAACGTATACCCGATACTTTTTTTTCTTTTTTTTCGGCTTTTTTTGCCATATGATTCACCTACTTTAATTTTATGATTTTCTAAAATAAAAAACACTTCCTTGTGTTCATTTATAAATTACCACAATAAGTGTTTCTTGTCAATATATTTATCTAAAGTGTTTTAATTTTTGTTTTTACTTTTTCTATCCTTTTTTCTAAATTTCTTTGCTGTTTTAAAATCATTTCTATTTGTTTTTCTAAACTTTCTTCTTGTTGGTTATTCTCACTATCAATAATTATTGGCAATATTTGAGCTTTTAAGACTTCACATAAATCATAACTAACGTTTTCTTTATTTGATTTTTTGCTTCTTCTTAAAGAGTAAAATAATGAGTTTACTGATAATAGTTGATTATTTTCTTCATCGTAATACCATTCAATTGGGATTATTGGATGGAATTTATCATTAAACAAAACATATTTTTGATTGCTTTTTTCAAATTCTAAGCCCATTCTTTTTTCGCCAATTGGGTAACATTTACTGGTATATTCTAAGTCGGTTGGATTTATAATTTGAACCGTTTTAGAACTATACCAATTTCCAAATTCTATTACTTTAATATTGTTTTTAACTAATTTTAATTTGCTATTTTTAACTAAGTTAGGTAAATCATTATAAGTTATAATAGGTCTTACTCCATTTTGACTATCAACGCTTCTATAAACTATTTGTCCATATATGGTTGCACAAGGCGAAAGAGCTTCACGGCCATTTTCATTAAAAATATCTGAAGTCCAGTAGTTAGTTAAATCGCCACTCAAGTCGGTACATTTTATTCCTATCTCATTAATTAGTTTAGAATTTTTTAAATATTCTACTGATGGTAAATTAATTGTGAAATTATCTTTGTTATACATAAAACTTACTTCCTTTCAATTAACTAGTATGTCAGTTACTAAATCGACAAAATCTATTCCAAAATCTTTTATTTTATAAAATAAATCTTTTAAAAAATGATTTTTAGTGCCACAGGCATTTATTATTAAAATAGAGTCCTTTTCTATTTTTACTTCTTTAGTATACCTTAGATATTTTTGTTTTAATTTTTTTAAGTCATCTTTTTTTCCATATATATAAATGGTTTGATTACATAAATAAATACTATTTGGAACAAATGAACGATAAAATTGTTTGATGATATCAAAATTACATATAATATTATCTAAAGATTTTTTCTTAAATTGTTTTTTTATTTTTTTTATATTTATTTTTTTATTTTTCCCTCGCTTAGTTATACTAAATTTTTTTCCAGTTAAACTTATATTATTCAAAAGATAGCATACATCAATATTAGAGTTTTCTTCAATAGCATTTAAAATATTTTCGTTAGTCAAACCAATTCCAAGTAAAGACCCTTTTAATTTGTTAATTATTTCTAATATTTGTTCATCCATGATTTTCCTCCAAAATTTTATTTACTACATAACTTGCGGCTATTAGTCCAGCTGTTGGTGGGACAAAGGCACTTGAACCTACTTTACCTTTTATTATTGGTTTTTCTTTAGAATAAATTACGGGTATTTTTTCTTTTATTTTTTCTTCTTTAACCATTTTTCTAATTATTTTAGCAATAGGGTCATATTCTGTTTTTCTAATGTCAGATATTTCTAATAATTCTGGATGCATTTTATTTCCTGTTCCCATTACTGAAATAAAAGGTGTTTTTTCTTTTAGGCATGTTTTGATAATTAATTTTTTTGTTTCTATGGTATCAATGGCATCAATTACAAAATCTATTTTATTTGAAAATACTTCATCTATATTATTTTTGTCTAAAAATATTTGATAGGTTTTAATATTTGCATTTGGATTTATATTGTAAGCTAGTTTTTTAGCTATATCGGTTTTATATTGACCTATGGTGTTTTGGTGAGCTAAAGTTTGTCTATTTAAATTGGTAATATCTATTTTGTCATTATCTATAACTATTATATTTTCTATCCCACTTCTAATTAAACTCTCAAATGCGTGTCCACCAACACCACCTAGACCAATTACTAAAATTGTTTTATTTTTTAATTTATCTATGTCAATCAACAATTTTAATCTATCAAACAATTTAACCACCCTGTTTTAATTATACTATATTTCTTCTAAAGAAAAAAGTTTTAAAATTTTATTTTTTTAAAACTTTTGAAGGACCCTTTAATGAATTTTCTATTTCAGAGTTTAAACTATTATTTTGAGTTTTTAGTTCCTCATTTTCTTGAATAATTTTTTTTAGTTTTTTTAACTCTTTTATTTTTGTTTCTATCTCTTTTTCTAGTATTTCTTTTTTTCTTATTAACGCTGCCATTTCATTGTTTTTTGGGTTTGGTAAAAGACTATTTATAAATTCATTATTCAAAAAATGATATAGCTGTGAGGTTTCAAAATCGCCATTATAATTTTTGTTATCTATATTTATTGGGGCTTCAAACAAAACATCTTTAGCTATTAACATGTTATATTCTCTATCTATATAAAATTTGATTGGCATTACTTCGTAAAAACCATATTTTAAATGTGCAAACTTTGTTCCATAATATTGATATTCTAAAAATTCATCTACTCTATAATTATTTTGTCTAGAGGCATCACATGGATAGTAATAACTTTTGCCTGTTGGTTTTGAACTATTAGAAGTATAAAATTTTTCTTCTAAATTAGGATACTCTCCATATTCTACAACTTCAACGCCATTTTCATATGATATTTTCAAATCTTTAATTAATTTTTCTAAGTTATTAGTTTTTAGAACTGGGCGGATGCCATGAACTTCATTGGCTTTATTTTTTAAAATTCCGCCAATTGTTGTAATTAAAAGAATATAGTATACATTGTTCCAAGATTCATAACTTGATGACATACTACGTGTCCAATAAGGTATACTGCATTCTCGCCCAACTTTTTTTAATACTTTTGATTTTCTTATTTCTTCTTTACTTAATAATGTTACTTCGATATCTTTATTCATGATTATCTCCAATATTAATTTTATATCCATTTCTTAAAACTTTTGATTTAGCAAATTTATCTATGTCATCTTTATGTTCACATTCAAATGCGACTAAAGTATCTAAATAATCTTCATCTATTACAATACAGTTTAAATTACCACTTTCATTATAAGAAAGTCGCCATTTATTTTTAGGTAATATATTTTTTAAAGGTTTTACATAATTAATTTCAATTCCATTGTTAATATATTCATTAGTGCATAAATTAAAAATATTACCATTTATACTTGTTATAAAATTAGCAACAGTTTGATTTTCATTTATTCTAAAATACCAGTATTTATCTAAATCATCTGTAGCTTGATTTTTAAATTCATCAATAAATGCATCTTTTTTATTTCCTTTTGGTAAAATAATTTTGCCATTATCAATCATACCTTCTAATAGAACAGCTAAATCCTCTATACCTTCATAAGTTATATTAATTAATTTTTCTCTTTCGAATGATGAATCATGATTAACATTTTCTAAAATAGCTAAAAATATATTTTCGTCTGTTATGTTTTTTAAATTAGCTTTGGTCAATATAATTTTTTTCTTAAACTTTGGAGTAATATAACCATTTTTCAAAACTTTCTTTTTGGCATCCTTATCATAAATACCTTTATATTTTTCTTCAAATTCTTCAAATAAATATATTTTATCATCATCTACATCAATCGTTATAATATTATAATTAACAATATAAATTAATCGCCATATTTCTTTTGGTACAAAATCAGAAAATGCTTTAGCATATAAAATTTCATCTGTTATATATTTATGAGTACTAAAATTATAAATTTTACCATCAATTGCTGCTATATAATTTAATGAAGGATTATCTTTTAAAAAAGCTAAAAATATATTATCCCCATTAATCATATCTAAATCATTTGGATTTAGATAATCAATATTCTTATAAATCTTACCATAATCATCTATATTAAAATATTCTTTTTCCATATTAATTCCTTTTTAACACCTTAACTTTACTAATTTCTTTTTCTATATCACTATCTAAATTAGTGCTTTGAACTCTAAAGGCTTCATTTTGAGCACTTATTTCTTTTATCTTTTTTAATAACGTTTTTTTTCTTTGAATTTCTTCTTCTAATTTTCTATTTTCTTCTTGTAATTGTTTTAATAGTATTTCATCTTGTACATTATCCTCTATTGGTTGTAATAATGTTTCATCTTGCACCTTATTTTCTCGATAAAGTGAAGGACATAAAATCTCTATAAATTCGTTATTTAAAAATTTATATAACTCTGATTTTTCAAAAACATCAAATATTGCTTCATAATCCATATTTATTGGCGAGGTAAATAAAATGTTTGCAGATATAAGTCTATTATTTTCTTTATCAACAAAAAAATCAATTGGACGTACTAAGAAAAATTTGTTACAAAAATTGGCGATTTTTTGTCCATTATAATCATATTCTGTTACTTTACTTAAATCATAGGTTTCTGTCTCTTGTGATTTTTCTGTTATTAAAGGTAGATTATATTCTTTACCTGTCGGTTTTAAAAATGATATATCATTTATTTTTATTTCTCCACTTGAAAAGTCAATAAATTCTCCAAATCGAATTCTAATAAGACTAGACTTTTTTAAATCATAAGTTTTGAATAATTTTTCTAAATCATCTGTTTTAATAACTGGTCTTACACCTAAATTTTCATCAGCTGTTGTACGACCATATTTACCATTTGTTCCACCGTAAGTAAATAATCCATGAGTAAGACTAGTATAATATGTAGGTGCAGGGGTTTTTGTCCAATAGCACCACATATTACCTATTCCTCTTTCTGGTAAACCATACCAAGATGAAACATCTTCTTTTGATAATAATGTTACTTCAAAATCTTTATTCATACTTTCTCCTTTAATTTGTATTGTATATTTTACTAACAAATTATATGTGTGTCAATAAAAGATTGTAATCAAAATGAAATAATTTTATGATAGTTTTTTATCTGTTAAATTATTTAGTTTTATAAGTGCAGGGTCTTTTGTTTTGATACATAATGATTTAATAACAAATCCTTTTTAAATTCTTCATTCAAAAAACGGTATAACTGGGAATATTTAAAATATTTTTCAAAAATATTATTATATTTAAAATTTCTTACATTTATTGGCGAGGTAAATAAAACACCTGCAGATATTAACATACTATTTTCTATATCAACGTAAAACTTAACTGGTTTTACTGGATAATAAGAACCCTGTAATCTAATAATCTCTTGGTCATTATTATAAATGTATGATGGACAGTTATACCACTGAAATATATTAGATTTACTAATCGCAGATGCGACTATAATTTTATATTTATAGAACTGCTGTTTAAAAGTGTAGGAATAATCAACGTTTAATTTTTTACTTAAATCAGGATATGTTCCAAGTTTTATAGTTAGAACACCATTATTTAATTCACTTGGACAATTTTTGATTAATGTATATAAATTATCTGTTTTTAAAACTGGGCGGACGCCATAGTTATAATGTGTTTGATCATAGAAAATATATCCAAAAATATCAGCTACACCAGAAAAACTTTTTAAAATCATATCACTTGTCCAATAAAACCTTTTACATCCAGCCCCAAGCTTTTGTAAAACCTTAGATTCTTCTATTTCTTTTCTCGATAAAAGTGTTACTTCAATATTCATATTTTCTCTCCTAAACTTTTAAATATATAAAGAGCCTAATTTTCACTAGGCTCTTTATGAATTTCATGATATTTATTTATATAATCTTGTTCAAAGCTAATTAAATCATTTGGACTCATAAATAATAAAACAGTATTTTCATAAGGAAGTAATTTATCTACTTCTTCTTTAGAAATGTGTTCAGCTTTAGGAATTTCTTTAATAATATCATTTATATCAATATCGCCTTGTTTTTCCCTAGCTGCATATATATCCATGACATAAGCTTTATCTACTGTTTTAAGTATTTCTATATATTCGTCTTTAAAAGCTTTAGTTCTAGAATATGTATGTGGTCCCCAAATAACTACTATTTTTTTATCAGGATATTTTTGTCTAGCGGATTTAATTGTACATTTTAATTCAGTTGGATGATGAGCATAATCATCTATTACAATATTACTTCCAACTATGGTTTCATTAAATCTTCTTCTAGCAGCATGATAATTTTTTAATATTTTAGATACTTCTTTAGCATCAAATCTTTCATAATAACATAAGCTTATGACTGCTAGTGCATCTAAAAGCATATGTTTACCATAAATTGGTAAATCAAAGTGTCCATAGTAATTATCTTCGACAAAGACATCAAAGGTTACCCCATTTTCTGAATACTCTACATCTTTAGCTATTATATCATTATCATCATCTAAACCATAATAAAATATTGGCTTATTTACCTCTAAGCTATGAGTATATCTATCATCTCCACAAGCAATAACCATTTTTTCGGCATTGTTCGCATATTCGGTAAAAGCATCGATTACATCATCGATATCTTTGAAATAATCAACATGGTCTAATTCGATGTTAGTAATAATTGCATAATAAGGAGTATAGGCTAAAAAATGTCTTTGGTATTCACAAGCTTCTAAAATAAAATATTTATTATCTTTACTAGCAATACCTGTACCATCGCCAATTAAACAGTTCGCACCTTTAATGTTATTTAGAACTTGATAAGCCATTGTAGATGTTGTTGTTTTCCCATGACATCCAGCTACTGTAATAGTCATAAACATTTTAGTTAGTTTAGCAACCATCTCTTGATAAGTATAAATTTTTAAATCTAACTCTTTGGCTTTTAAATATTCTGGATGGTCATCTTTAATGACATTACCTTTAATAATAACCATATCTTTAGTGATGTTTTTTTCATCATATGGTAATATTTCAATGTTTCTTTCATTTAAACCTTGTTCAGTAAAGAAATGTCTTTCAACATCACTACCTTTAATTTCATAACCTAAATCTTTTAAAAAGCATGCAAGTGCACTCATACCAGTTCCTTTTATTCCGATAAAATAATACATGGATGTTCCCCCTAACTAATGAATTCAATTAAATATGGTCCGAGTATTAAAATTAATATTAATGGTACAATAAATAAAACGGAAATAATACTTACTTTATTAGGTATTTTATTTATCTGTTCCTTAACTGTTAATAGCTCTTTTTGTCTTAAGAAGTCAACTTCATTATATAATGTATCTAAAATACTATTACCAAATCTATTAGTTTGAATTATATTTAATATTATGTTACCTATTATATCTGATGATATATTTTTTTTAAAATCAGTTAATGTTTCTATTAATGATTTTCCGAATTTCATATCATCTAAAGCTTTTTTAAATTCTAAAGAAAGTTCAGAATCAACATTATCACATGTTACTATTAAGGCATTTTCTAAGTTTCTTCCAGATTCTAGTGTTAAGGTTAGTATTTCAAAAAAATATAATGCTTGATGTTCTAATTTTCTGTTTCTTAAGGCTATTTTTTTTGTTATGTTTAAGTAGTAAAATAAATAATAAATTATAACAGCGACAAATGGAGCATATATATATCCCATGTCAGTTATGATGATGGTTAAAATAAAAGCTAATATAGTAACAAGTATTCTATGGGTGCAGAAAGATGTTACTGTATATTTTGTGTCATTTCCTAAGCATTTTAATTTAGTTTCTATTTCTTCAAGTTCTTTCGCACTATAAAGCTTTTTAATGAATTTGGCACTATTCATTAAACCACCACCTTCATTATCTTACGCACTACTACAACAAAAATTATATAGTAAATTACCATAAATATCAAGAGTATTAGTCCAATATCTGTGGTTATAAAAGGTAAAAAGTAGCCTGGATTTATTAGACTGATAACTAAAATAAAGAAAAATGGAATAGCTAATAGAACGTATACTATAATTCTACTACCGCTAGTTAAACTCTTAAGTTCTAATCTAAGTTTACGTTTATCAAATAAACTTCTTTCAATTGATGAAAATACTTTAATTATATCTCCACCAGTTTTATTTAGAATAGTTAGTGAAGCGGTTAGATAATTAGCTTCTTCTAAATTTACTCTTTTAGCAAATCTTTTAAATACTTGTTCAATATCTAAACCGTATAATAATTCTAAATTCATTCTTTTAAATTCTTGACCAATTGTCCCACCTACTTCATCTGAAACAATTTCAATAGCTTGGGTAATACTTCTACCTGATTTAAAAGAATTATTCATGATGGTTATAGCGGCGGTAAAATCACTTTCTAAATTCCATCTAAATACTTTATTCTTTGCAAATAAATAAATATCTAATACAAAGAATCCTAGTAAAAATACACCTAGAGTTTCCATGCTACCTAATAATTTAAATTGAAAGGCTTTAATTATTATGGCCATAACTGTTAAAGTACAAGCAATAATTAATTTTCCAGATAATATATCAAAACCACTTTTATGAATACCACTTACTGGAGTATATTTATCTAATTTTTTGGCATATTTACTTAAGACAACTGATTTTTTTAATTTTTTTGTAAATAATATTAGAAAATTCTTATAAATTCTTCTTATTTTTTCAGAGGTTGTTAAAGAATCGTTTTTTAAAGGTTTGATTACATATGGGTCTAATCTTTCTTCTAATTTTATGACCTTAAATAATTTATAGATCCTAATAAGTAATATAAATAAAATAATAAAACAAGTTATTTGAATAATATATATTGCTCCACTATGGGGAACAACATCTATATTTATTGATTTACTAGCTGTGTTTCCAGCTTCATCTTCTACTTTACATGTATAGGTATAATTTCCTATTCTATTTAAAGTTAAAGTATCTTCATTGGTTTCGATTTTTAAATCTTTACTATAATTATCACTAGCTGTACATGAAATTAAATTTTTTTCATTAGTTGGATTTGTTTCTAATTTATCTTTAGAAATGTTTATTTTAGGCGCTTCTTTATCAATAATATAATCGCCACTTGTAATAGTATCGTGCATTCCGTTTATTAAATTTAAATTAACGTTTATTCTATAAGTTCCTGTTTCATTCAAGTTGATTTTCGAAATATTGTTATTTAAAACATCTAAAGAATCTATTAGAATATCATCTTTATATATTTGATATGTGTAAGATATGACATTGTTAGATGGCGAAAAAATGATAGATAAATCTTTATTTGTTGGTTTTTCTAAACTTTGAATATCAAAATTTCCATTCATCTTATGTCACCATCCTTTTACTCTCCAAAAATATCTTTTAAATCATCAATACCTTTGGCTTTAATTCTTTGGTATACTTTAGGGATATATCTATGAAGCAAGAACTCTCCATCAACATCTCCATTAGCTAAAACGCCAGTTTGTCTAAATTTAAATATTTCTTTTTGTTTTATTTCTCCATTTTCCATACCAATTATTTCATTAATACTACTTACTCTTCTTCTTCCATCGGATAATCTTTTTACTTGGACTATTATCTGAATTGCACTTTCTATATATTCTCTAATAGCTGTAACTGGTATTTCTACTCCGTTCATTAAAACCATTGTTTCTAATCTGTTTAGGGCATCTTCTGGACCATTCGCATGCATTGTTGTCATACTACCTTCATGACCTGTATTCATAGCTTGAAGCATATCAAAAGCTTCTTTTCCTCTAACTTCTCCAACAATTATTCTATCTGGTCGCATTCTAAGTGAATTTATTACTAAATCTCTAATGGTAATTGCCCCAGAGCCTTCATAATTAGTAGTTCTAGTTTCTAATGAAATTACATGTTCTTGTTTTAATTTTAATTCTGCGGCATCTTCGATAGTGATTATTCTGTCATTTGGGTCACAAAATGAAGACAAAACATTTAATAATGTTGTTTTACCCGCACCAGTTCCACCAACAACTAAAATATTTAGTTTAGCATGAACACAGGCTTCTAAAAATCTTGCCATGTATGGTGTAAGTGTTCCTGTTCTAAGTAAATCTTCAATATTGGCCAGTTCACTTTTAAATTTTCTAATAGTTACAACTGGGCCATTTAGAGATAAAGGGGGTAATATTGCATTTAATCTAGAGCCATCTTCTAATCTAGCATCGACCATTGGATGCGCTATATCGATTGTTTTCCCAATTGGCTGAATCATTCTTTGAACAACTCTAATTATATGGGCATCATTTATAAAACTAACGCTGTCATCTTTAATTACTTTACCATCTAATTCAATATATATTTCATTTGGCGAATTAACCATAATTTCTGTTATTTCTTTGTCTTTTAAAAGTTCTGTTAAAGGGCCGTAACCATTTACTTCATTATCAATTAAGTTATAAATATAGCTTCTTTCTTCATTAGATAAATCATATCCTTCGATTGTTTTATCTATTTCATCTTTGATAAAATCTTTCATATCTTCATTTGATTTATCTTTACTATCTATTAAATTTTGAATTATTTTACTTCTAAGTTCATCTAATAATTTTTTATTTGGAAATTCATCATAATCATCTATTTCTTTGATGTTTGTTTCATGTAATGTATTAGCGAACTCATCGACAAATCTTTTGCTCTCCATAATCTACCCCTTCAATATATTATCTATAACTTCTTTTAAAATGGTATCTTTTTGATAATTTTTTTCTAAGGTAACTATTTTACCTTCCATAATTAATTTTTTCATGTTTTTTATATAATAATTACTTGGAATAATATAATCTATGTTTCTTCCTAAATATGCGTTTATTTCATGAGGTGTGAGGGAATGTTTATTTAAAACTTCATTTAAAATTAATGTATATTTATTTAAATTCATATCTTTGTATATTGCCAGCATTGTTTTCATATTTCTTAAGTCCATTAAATCACTAGTCATTATATAAATAATGTTATCAGCGTTGTCAAAAGTAATTAGATTAATATCATCAATAATATGATTAGTATCAATTAGAATAACATCGTATTTATATTTTAATTTTTTTAATAATGAATCTATATAATATGAATTTATTTTACCAACACTTCTCGGGTCTTTAGGTGCGGGTAAAACATCAATATAATCATTGTATTTTGATATATAATCATTTATTTCTTTTAAATTATGATTCATGTAATCATTAATTAAGGTATATATATCTTTATTTGATTTTAAATTCAAAGAAGCACCTATTACTCCTGAATGAAGGTCCATATCGACAATAATTGTTTTTATTTTTTTATTAGATAAAATACCAGCTAAAGCTAAAACGGTTGTAGTTTTACCTGTTCCCCCTTTAACTGATGTTACTGCAATTACTTTAGCTTGTTTTATTGCCATATTATCCCTCTATTCTTTTTTTATTATTTTTTTATTATTTTCTATATATCCTATATAGGTTATATCAATATCAAATTTATTATTAAAATTAAATAGATTATCATATTTTTCTTTGACATTTATTTTAATAATCTGATTATTTATTTCAATGTTTATATTTCCTTTTATATTTTCTTTTAATAAATTAGTTAATTTTTCTTCATTTATACTATCTATATTATCTAACCCATATTCAATAGTACTTTTTATTTCTTTTTCATATTTATTAATAGTTAATCCATAATTTCCTAATTCAAATATTAAAGCGAATAATAATAGTAAAATAGGTAAAATTAATACAAATATAATTAAACTTTGTCCTTTATTGTTCATTTACTTCCTCATAAAAAGTTTTGGATGTTTCTATTATATAATTTTTACCTAAAACATTTTTTAATAAAGGAGCATTGATTTCAATTTGTTTTTGTAATGTGATAGTTATCATTTCATTTGTTTTACTATCCTCTAACTTTATATCTTCATTAGCTAAATATAGACCAAGTTCTTTTGTATCATTATTTTTATATAATTCTGTTACAGTTTCTAAATCTTCGTTTAATTCATATTTCTTTAAAAAAATATTACCAATATCTATCATGGCCATTAATATTAATAGCAAAACTGGTAATATAAGTATAAATTCTATTAATGCTTGCCCTTTATTATTCATATTATCACGCTTTCCTACCATATAAATTATATCAAAAAAAAAACTTAATAACAATAAATTTATAATAAGTTTTGTTATTAAGTATAAGGAAAAAATTTTCTATCTAGAAAGTTTATCTAAATTATTTCAATTTTTGCTTTAATTCATATAAAATATTTAAAGCTTCAATTGGGGTTATTTCTAAGGGATTTAATTTTTCTAATTCTTCTTCTACTTCTGATTTTTTTGTCATTAATTCATCTAGTGGCAAGGATTCTTGGATTTTAATATCTCTTTTATTTTCTTTATTTTCATAGATTTTTAAAATTTCATCAGCTCTTTTAATTACAGATTCGGGCAAATTAGCAAGTTTTGCTACATGGATACCATAACTTTTATCGACACTTCCTTCTTTGATTTTATGTAAGAAAGTTATTTTTCCATCTTCTTCATAAGCTGATACATGAATATTTTTTAAATGTTTTAATGTTTTATCTAAATCTGTTAATTCGTGGTAGTGGGTTGAAAAGAAAGTTTTTCCTTTGATATTTTGATGAATATATTCGATTATAGCTTGGGCGAGAGCCATACCATCAAATGTTGCGGTTCCTCTACCTAATTCATCAAATAAAAGTAAACTTTTATCGGTAGCTGATGTTATGGCATTAGAGGCTTCTGTCATTTCAACCATAAAGGTGGATTCTCCACTTACTAAATCATCTGAAGCACCAATCCTTGTATATATGGCATCAAATATAGGTAATTTAGCTACGCTTGCTGGAACAAAAGAGCCAATTTGAGCCATAATAGCTATTATAGCCATTTGACGCATATAAGTTGATTTACCAGCCATATTAGGACCTGTTATCAATAATATATTTGTGTTTTTATCCATGATGATATCATTGGTAACAAACTCGCTTTTGATTACTTTTTCGACAACTGGATGTCTTGAATCTTTAATGTATATTTCATTTTCGGTAATTGTTGGCCTTACATAATTATTTTCTTCAGCTATAGTTGCGAGAGATTGTAGGACATCAATTTCACTAATGATTTTTGCTGTTTTTTGTAATTTAGGAATATATTTTTTTACTTCATCTCTTATTTCGCAAAATAAATTATATTCAATTTCAATTATTTTTTCTTCGGCATTTAATATTAAAGCTTCTTTTTCTTTTAAAATTGGGCTTATATATCTTTCTGCGTTAGCTAGAGTTTGTTTTCTTTGATATCCCCATTCATCTTTGACTAAATTTGTATTTCCTTTACTTATTTCAATATAATATCCAAAAACTCTATTATAACCAACTTTTAAATTTTTTATGCCTGTCTTTTCTCTTTCTTCGGTTTCAAATTTTGCGACAAAATCTTTACCACCTTTTCTTAATTTTTTAAGTTCATCTAGTTCATTATTATATCCTTCTTTAATTAAATATCCTTCTTTAGTGCTTACTGGAGGATTTTCATAGATACTTTTTTCTAATAAATTATATAATTCAGTAAAGTCTTCTAGTTTTTTATTATAATTTATTTTATTTAAAATGTCTGATATATGTGGTAAAACTTTTAAAGAGGTTTTTAATTGTAATAAGTCTTTACCATTCGCATTTCCAAAGGCAATTTTTCCACTTAGCCTTTCTAAGTCATATACTTCAGTTAAATAATTTTCTAAATCACTTTTATAAATAAATTCTTTTAACAATATTTCTATTATATCGTATCTTCTTTCAATTTCATTTTTATCTATTAATGGATTTAATAGATAATTTTTAAGTAATCTCGCACCCATGGCTGTCTTGGTTTTATCTAAAAGCCAAATTAATGAATAATTTCTTTGTTTTAATCTTAATGTTTCAACAAGCTCTAAATTTCTTTTTGTATGAACATCCATCTTTAAATAATCTTTGGTTTCTCTTATTTGCAGTTTTTGAAGGTGGGACAAATCTCTTTTTTGATTATGAATGATATATGCGAGTAAATGTTTAACTGAGTTTATATATCTTTGGTCTATCAAATCTTCATATATATAAGTGTATTCATTTGATAGCTCATCGGTAATGGTTAAGGTTAAATGAAATTGGTTTTTTAAAATAGAATAAATATCTTTATCGGTTTTACTATCTAATATTACTTCTTTAACTCCTAAATTTATTATTTCTGATACTACTTTGGTAGGATTATGGTCTAGTAAAAAAGCATATATTTCTCCAGTTGAAACATCTGCATAACTAATTGCATATCCATGTTTAAAGTCTGTTATAGAGGCAATAAAATTATAGTCACCAGCTTGTAATGTGTCAGTATCCATAACAGTGCCTGAACTTATTATTTGAACAATTCCTCTTTTGACTAACCCTTTAACACCTTTAGGGTCTTCTAATTGTTCGACTATACCTATTTTATGACCGTTTTCTATTAACTTATCTATGTATGTATTAGCGGCATGATAAGGGATTCCACACATAGGAATCCTCTCATCTAAACCAGCTGATTTTCCTGTTAAAGTTAATTCTAATTCATGGCTTACTTTTATGGCATCATCAAAAAACATTTCATAGAAATCGCCTAATCTAAAGAATATTATTAAATCTTCATTGGCATTTTTTATTTCTAAATACTGTTTCATCATTGGGGTTACTTTTTCTATATCGACATCTTTTCTTTCCATTATTAATCACTTCCATTTTTTGGTTATATTATAACATTCACTATTTTGTTTTTCAAGGGAATTTGTGGTTAAATTGTTTTGAAAAAAACGAAAATCTCTTTATAATATTTGACACTAATCAAAAAGAAATTTTCGTAAAATAATATTAATGATTTTTTAAATAAGTTAAAGCTTCTTCAAAAGTTCCTACTGGAATCAATTTAATATTGTAACCTTTTTCTTTTTTTATTTTTTTGGCTTCTTTATAATTTTTTCCTTTTGGAACTAGAAATACATCTGCATGTTTATTAACCGCTCCTATTAATTTATATTTAATTCCACTAATTTCTCCAACATTGCCATTTATATCTATGGTTCCAGTTCCAACAATGGTTTTACCACTAGTTAAATCTACTTGATTTAAATGACTATATAGCGCGAGAGTAAGCATTAGACCACCAGAAGAACCTGACTCACTACCATTAAAGTTAAATTTAACTTTTTCATTTGATTTTACATCAAATGTTTCGGTAATAATGGCTCCAACTTTTGGTTCATTTAATATATCTATCAATGTGGCTTTTCTAGTTTGTTTATTTCCATTTATATCATTTACTTCAATGGTAATTTTATCTTTGATTTTTTTTGATGAGATATATGAAAATAAGGATTCTTTATCGGTTATTTTTTGATTATCAATTTTTAATATTCTATCCCCTATTTTTAAATCTGTTTTAGCCATCTCATCAACATAAGTTATATATACTTTATTATTAGTTATTTTATAGTTTATGTCTGAGTGTTTATATGCAACTAAAAGCGCGGTATCGTTAGCTTCTTCTAGAAGCATTTTGTTACGGTAGTTTTTTTCTTCTACTGTTTCGTTATCGTTTTTAACTTCGGTTTCTTTTTCTACATCCCAATCTTTATTTAATAAAGATATTATTAATGTTGGTATAGTAGCGTGTATTTCAGAAACATAAGCCATATTTAATGAACCTTTCATCTTGAAATTTTCAGTTGTTTTAATTTTATCATCGGTATTAATTAATCCACCTGGGGCGGAAATATAATATGGAAATTCTATTAAGAAAACAACTAAAATCAAAATATAAATTATAATAGCTTTATAGTATTCTTTTATATATTTTTTAATATTATTAAATAGGTTTTTCATATAAACTTCCTTTCATTATAATTTTTATTTTCAAGTGGGTGAAATTATGAAAAAATGTATTAGTGTTTTTATTATGATTTTTTTAGGATATATTGGTTATGAAATTTTAACTGAGTCTGAAAGTATTTTAAATTCAGTTAGTTTTTCTTTAAATATTTTTAAAAACAATATTTTCCCATCTTTATTTCCATTTTTTGTCCTTTCAAATCTTTTGATTAAATGCGGGATTCCTGAATTTATGGGAAATTTATTCAAAGGAATTATGAATAAAGTTTTCAAAATAAAAGGAGTTTGTGCATTTATCTTTTTCATGAGTATTATATCAGGAAATCCAGCAAATGCAAAATACACCAGAGAATTATATTTGGAAAATAAAATAAATAAATATGAAGCAACTAAGATTCTTTGTTTTACTTGTTTTTCTAATCCTTTATTTATTTTAGGAACGGTATCACTTTTATTTTTAAATAATAAAGAGGTTGGTTTTTTAATATTGATTTGTCATTATTTGGGTAATGTTTTTGTCGGTATTGGTATGCGAAGATACCATCCTAGTAAAGAAGAAAATGAAGTAACTAGTTTAAAAAAAGCTATTGATGCGATGCACAAAAAAAGAATTAGTAACAAAATTAATTTTGGGGAAATGATTACAAATTCTTTAACCAGCAGCATCAATACATTACTTTTAATATTAGGAGTTATTACAACTTCACTAGTATTAACAACAATTATAGACAATAATTTAAATTTAAACAGTATTTTTCAAAGTGTATTAAATGGTTTTATAGAAATGACACAAGGACTTAAATATATAAGTTTAGAAGCAATTCCTTTAAAGTTAAAATGTGTTTTAACAGTGATGATTTTGTCTTTTGGTGGTTTTTCTGTACATATGCAGATAATGAGTATTTTAAGTGATACAGATATTAAATATTTACCTTTTTTATGTGCGAGAATATGTCATGCTGTAATATCTTCATTACTGATGTATTTTGGTTTTGATATTTGGATGAGATTTTAAAATTACATTAAGGTAAATAATAATAAGTGACATTATAAATATATTCATTTTTTATGTTTGCACTATCTAAAATCATTTCAACATACAAATAACATTCTTTATCATCACAATAATTAGTTATTTGATAATCTTTTATCTCTACTGACTTAGGCATATTAAAATTTTGACCATTTATTATTATTTGGTTGTTATTTTTTTTTATTTGCAATATTTTATCATTTATTGTGCATATTCCTTGATTAGAATTACAGTTGATATTATTTGAATCTGGATTTAAAAGATTTTCTATATTTTTGGAAATTATGCTTGATTTTTGTTGAATAGCTGTTTTTATATTTGTGTCTGCAAATACATCTTTAACCTCAATTAGTACTTCAAACAAGAAAACAGCAATTACCATGGTTAAAGCGAAAGAAGCAATTAATTCAACTACTGTAAAACCTTTATTATTCACTTTACTTACCCCCTTATTTTATATGGGTTATCACTAGTACCATTGCCAGTAATATTTGATGTGTTTTTTATGCTAATTACTGGAAAAATAGTATATTCTAAATTACTACTATTTACATCGATATAATTGTTAGTTCCATTTACTATGTATATACCTTTTTTATTTCCTTTACTGGATGAAATAGTCCATATATTATTTTCATTTAAAACGATATTATATATCCAATTTGTTTCTTTACATGAATTAAAGTTTTTATTGTTTAAGTTTAATGAACTACAATTATCATTAGAATTAGCTCTTATATATTCAGATACACTAAGTAGACCAACTTTACCATTCCATGTTTTTGTTTTTTCTTTTTTTATTTGATTTGATATATTATTGTTATCCCATGTAACTGCACCAATATTAAAATCAAAATTAATAATTTGATTTGAGATAGAAGGCTGTAATTTAGATAAATATTCATTATTAAGATAATTTTTAATGTAAGAGTTAGTCCAATTAGTAGAATTTGAATCATCCCAAACTTTTTTATCTACTGATTCATTTTTAATTAATTTAAGGGTATTATCTGGTTCAATTGATATTATTCTCCACATTTCATTATTAAATAAAATATAATTATTTGGGGCTTTTCCTTTAAAGATACACTTCCCATTTTCATATTCATCTTTATATAACCCATCTTTAGTAGAATCTATATTATTTAATGTACAATTTAAAATAGAGGTATTTGAATCAGAATCTGGGAGAGTTTGAATATATGATTCATTATCCATAGCTATTGTAGCATAGGTTTCATTATTAAATTCAGCAAATAATCTGCCTTTATTTTGAATTATTGGAGTATTTACTTTTAAGATAAATTCACGAAATTTTTGATTTATTTTTTTATCTTCGTTTTCTGATAGATATTTTTGTATATTATCTATATTTGAATCTGTATAAATAATAGTTTTGGCACCTGTTTTGTTTATTAAATTTTTACAAAAGGAGTCGGTTAAACCTACGTTAGTATTACAGTTATTATTTTCAAAAAGTATAACATATGGGGTAGTTTTTGTTAAAAATGGAGATAGATTGTATTCGTTTTTGTTTAAATATTTTACAACTGAAGATAAATCATATAGTGACTCTATGTTATTATAGCTATAACTGTTTTTATAATTGATGGTTAGATTACTAAATTGTATATATAGTAACATTATAACAGTTAAAACAAAAGTTGATACTACTAAAGATTCAACAAGTAAAAATCCTTTATTGTTTTTTTTCATGTTTTTTTACCCCTTTGTAATTGTTTTTAATTTAAAACTATTATATAATATATTTAGACTAAAATCTAGTCCTTATTAGAGAAAGGGGTTATTAATCATGATGAAAGAGTTTGATTTTTCAAAGATGCCTATTGCGGATATTATAAATGAAATTTTGGTTGATTCAACTAAAAAAGGAGCCAGTGATATTCATTTTGACCCTTATGAAGATTTTTTATTAATTAGAATAAGAATTGATGGTATTTTAATGGATTATGCGAAAGTACCTAATCAATATCGTGATTATTTAATAACTCGTATTAAAACAATTGCTAAAATGAATATTACTGAATCAAGGCTTCCTCAAGATGGGGCGATTAAGGAAACTATAGAAAATATTGATTTAGATTTACGTGTTTCTTCATTACCTGTTAGTACTGGCGAAAAAATTGTTATTAGAATTTTAGATTATACACGTAGTATGGCTGGTTTAGAAGAACTTGATTTTAGTGAGGAAAATTACAAAAAGGTATTAGAAATGATTAATCTTCCCGATGGAATTATATTGGTAACAGGGGCGACAGGAAGTGGAAAATCGACAACTGTTTATTCTATGCTTCAGCAGCTCAATACTTCTTCAACAAATATTATTACAGTTGAAGATCCAATTGAAATGGATATTGCGGGAATTAATCAAGTTCAAACTAACTCTAAAATAGGTTTAACTTTTGCGACTGCTTTACGTTCTATTTTAAGACAAGACCCAAATATTATTATGATTGGAGAAATAAGAGATACAGAGACGGCTAAAATTGCGGTGCGAGCTTCAATTACAGGTCATTTAGTATTATCTACTTTACATACTAACACCTCGTTAAATACCATTGAAAGATTAATTGATATGGATGTACAAAGGTATTTATTAGCTTCCGCACTTGAAGGTGTTATATCACAAAAACTAGCTAGGCAATTGTGTCCTCATTGTAAGCATAAAAGAAAAACAAGTGAATATGAACAAATGGTATTTAAAACGGTTTTAGATAAAGATATTAAAGAAGTTTGGGATGCGAAAGGTTGTGAACATTGTCACAATGGTTATAAGGGACGTATTGCTATTCATGAAGTATTAAGAATTGACCAAAATATTCGTGATGCTTTAAGCAATAATAAACCTAAGGAAGAAATTAGAAAATTAGTTTATGGTAGTGGGAATGTTATTACTATGCTTCAAGATGGTTTAGAAAAAGTTATAAAAGGTAAAACTTCTTTTGAAGAAATACTTAAGTTAATTGAGTTAGAAGATGATGATAAAATAAGTGCTAATGATGCTTTGAAAGAAGCAATTATTGAAACTAAAGAAGCAATGGCTTCTAAAAATAAAAAGACTTTTGATATAGATAATCTTGATAATGAACAAAAGAATATTTATAGTTATGAAGATGTTGAAAGTTTAGATATATGATTTTTTACTACATGTAGGTTTTTTCAATTAAAAGCGTATAAGTTTATATTCTTCTTATACGCTTTTTATAACATTTTAGTTTTCATATTTAGCAATTGCTTTAGCTGTTACATTTTTTAATTCTCCTTTAGTTACAGCAGTAATTGTTCTTGTTTCATTTGGCTTTAAAGGTTCTCCTATATTTCCACGTAATGTAATAACTTCATTTCCATCTTTATCTTGTAAAACGATGTCAACATCACTAATATCACTATTGTTTGTTGAAATATTGGTAACATCAGCGGTAAAGGTACTATAACCATTTTCGGTAATTAAGGAAACATTAGAAAATTTTAAATTTTCATAGGTTTCTTCTTTGATTACATTTTGACTAGTGTTTGCACTAGCACCTTGATTATCGTTTTTAGCTAAACCAATCTTTTCTTTTCTAAAGCCAAAAGAAATTATAAGACCAACAATTAAAGCTATTATAACAACTAAAAAAATTAATAAAGGTATTTTATTTTTCTTTAAAAATTGTCTAAAATCATTTTTACTTACTGTTTTCATCTCGTCCCCTACTTTCTTAATATTATTATAATTTATTTTGGGGATAATTTCAATACTATAAATATACTTTTAGTTTTTCTATATATTCTTCACCAAATTTTCTTAAAGATTTAGCTATATCTATTACTTTTTTATCAGCAGTTTTTTCATAATTATCAATGTGTTTAGTTAATTCTAAATTACCCATGGTTAAACCTTGAATTAACATATCAGCTATATTAGAATCACTATTATCATTCATCATCTCTTTATTAATGCTCATTTTAGACATAGCTTTAGCCATCATTCCAATAGGTTTTGCTTTTAAGTCTTGTTTATTTAATAGTTTTTCTGTTTCTTTAGCATACTTTGCATAATTTTTTTCAATTTCTGGGAGAATTTTTTTTATTTTATTATCTTTTCCTTTCAAAGTATTTATTAAATCTTTAGTACTTTGCATACCCATATTACTTGTTTGGTAAATATACTCTAATATTTCTTCATTTTCGTTCATTATTATCATTCCTTTCAACATTTATTATGTGAAAGATTTACATTTCTATACAAAAAATGTTACTCGTAAGTAACAATTATTATACATGGTTTATTGTTTTTTCTTTCTCTTTTTACTACTATTTTATCAGTTATATTTACCTCATAATTTTTATTAAAGTATTTTGGTAATTTTTCTTTAAGTTTTTTAATGAATAACTCTTTATCTAAAATATGTGTATTAAAGTATCTTATAAAATTTGTTTTTAAAACATATATTTCCATTGTAACGACTTTTTCATTATCTATTTGCTTATGGGAGAATTTTATAAGACCACTAGTTACTCTTGCATCTGACGATATTTGTTCGATATATTCTTTGGTTAAATTAATTACCTTATCTATATTATTCATGACTCTCTCCTTTAAAACAATTTTCCTCATGTGTATTTAGTATACCAATAGCTTCTAAATAGGCATAAATGATAGTAGTTCCAACAAAGCTCATGCCTTTATTTTTTAAGTCTTTAGAAATTTTATCTGATAATTCTGATGAAGTTCTATGTTTTTCATATATTATTTTATTATTTGTAAAAGACCAAATATAGTTTGTAAATGAGCCATATTCTTTTTGAATTTGTTTAAATATTTTAGCATTTTTAATTGAAGCTTTTATTTTTAATTCATTTCTAATGATACCTTTATTTTCTTTTAACTCTTTTATTTTATTTTCATCATAGTTTATTATTTTGTTTATATCAAAGTTGTCATAAGCTTTTCTAAAATTTTCTCTTTTATTTAAAATACATTCCCAAGAAAGTCCCGCTTGAAATGATTCTAATATTAAAAGTTCAAATAGCTTTTTATCATCATATATTGGGACTCCCCACTCTTCGTCATGGTATTTGATATATAAAGGGTTATTTAAATTACACCAACTACATCTATTCATAATACACCTTCTAATTTTAGTAATTTTATTTTGTTTTCTATTCCCCCACTATAACCTGTTAGTTTATTATTCGCCCCTATTACTCTATGGCAAGGAATAATAATAGGAATTGGGTTATGGCCTATGGCACTTCCTACGGCTCTATATGCTTTGGGTTTGTTTAGTTTTTCAGCTATTTCTTTATAGGTAATGGTTTTTCCATAAGGAATAGTTTTTAAAATATTCCAAATTTCTTTTTGAAATATAGTTCCTTTGGGATTTATATTTAACTCATTTATATTAGGATTTTGTCCTTTAAAGTATTTATCTAACCAAAGTTTTGTTTGAGTAAATATTTTTAAGTCTTTTTCTATAGCTTTTGGTTTTATGTTTTCATAAAATCTATCATTTTCAAATAAAATATAATTTAAAGTATCTTTATCGCTTATTAAAGTAAGTATACCTAAAGGAGATTTATAATATGATTTATATAACATTTTACACTCTTAATTTAAAAGTTTTAGGTGCTTTTTTATAAACTAAAATTAAAGATACTAAAGAATATACTATACTAAAAATGATAGTAGCTAGGCCAAAATAGAATGTTGGAAGTTTTTCACCAATGAAGAAGTAGCATACAAAATAAGTTAAACCTTGAACTACTGAATATGTAGAACTTTTCATTTCCGTATTTACATTATAGGGCTGTAATAGATAATACATGACTAAATAGTGAACTGAGAAAAATATACTCATAGCTATAATTGAGGTAAATAAGATTATATAGTTTAAATTTTCCATAGTTCCACCTGATATATATAAAAGGAGTGTTAATCCTGCTCCAATTAAAATAGCAGGAATTAAGTTTATTAATATTAATGTTTTTAGTCTTTCTTTAAATACACCTAAAATAACTTTTGGAGTTCTATATATACGGTATGTAAGCATACTGTGGTCGCAGTTCATAAACATGGCCTGCGTTACATAAGTCCCTCTATTTAAAATATACATCACAAAAACGAAGTATGGTAAGTATATTAGTAATGAAGCATTTATTATTTTAGCTACATTTTCGTTTTTTAAAACTACAATAGTTAAAACGGCAAAAATACCGATTATGACCATAGACTGTTTTTTTACCGATTTGGATAATATTTTACTATGTCTTTTGACAAATAGTTCATGAAAGTAGGCAAAACCATGTTTATTACTTGTGAATGATTTATCTAACTCTATTTGTTTAGAAACATTTTCTTTAATTGATTGATTACTTTTCGCATTTTCTGTGGCATAAACGTTTTCATTTGTTAAAATTTGTTTATATATTTGTTTATATTTATCAAATGAGTTTATTATTTTGATAGATAAAATACCTAAAATTAAACTAATGATAAAACAGATTAGGAAAATAGTTTGATTAATAACTATACCTATATAGGGAAGTCCATAAGCAAGTAAAAGTAAGATGAAGATTACTATCCAAGTAAATTTATCTATTTTGTTTTCATTTTTAGCTATTTTAGTTTTTTGATAGTCTATTAAAATGTAGGCACTGAAAATCATTTTTATCATGACAACAAAAATAGGCATAATTATACATATATATAGTGGTATTTTAGATAATAGTCCAAAGATTATAGTAAATGGCATAAAGCCAATAAATGTTTTTATCATGGAATAAATATAGTTAGAAATAGTATATTTTTTGGCATCCATATTCATGATTATCATGGCATAGTATTTATCTTTTGTGGGGTTAAACATATAGGTGTTCATGATGCCACCAATAATGGTTAAGAATAAAAATATATGAATAAATGTATTTGCACTTTCTAATTTAAAAACTGGTAACATGGATGTGATACAAAAGAAAATATATAAGAGTTTACCTAAGAATATGGTACCTATTTCCATAAGTATACTAATGATATTACCAATTATTTTTAAAGCTTTATTTTTATATAGACTTTCTGGTAATATTTTTTTAATTAAAGGTAACTGTTTGAGTGAATAGATAACACTATTAACACGGTAAGTGTTTTTTAATTTAAAAGATGTAATGAAAGTGTCTAACATATTATTCCTCTTTTAGAGCCTCGATTATTTTATTTTTGAAACTTTGAGTATCTTCTTTGTCATTTTCTATTTCAGTAAGTACGCCTTTGTTTAAAATAACTATTTCATCACATAAATCTAAAGCAAGTTCCATAATATGGGTTGAGAAAATAATTATATGGTCTTTTTTTATGTCTTTAAATAATTGTTTCATTTCTTCCTGGGCGACAACATCAAGTGAGGTTAGTGGTTCGTCTAAAAGTAAGATGTCTGGTGAGGCAATAATATTGACAAGCATCTGCATTTTGTTTTTCATACCATGTGAGTAATCTTTCATTAATTTATCTCTATCTTCTTTTTCTATTTGGACAAAATCAAAATATTCATCAGTTGTTTTTTTGTTTTTTATTCTTTTTTCATTTATTTCTATAAAGAATTTTAAAAATTCTCTTCCAGTTAAAAATTCTGGAACATTAGGGGTTGATAAAACATAACCAATATCTTCTGGTTTTATATTTCTATCAGATCCATCATTTATGTAAAACTCTCCCCCATCTAAGTCTAAGTCTTCATTTAAACAGTTGAATAAGGTTGTTTTACCAGCTCCATTTCTTCCTAATAATCCGTATATTTTTCCTTTTTCAAATTCAAAGTTTATGTCTTTTAAAACTTCTTTTTTTTCAAAATTTTTCTTTAAATGTTTAATAACTAACTTCATGTTTTTCTCTCCTTTAACATCTATTTCATTATACATTATGAATATATTATTTGACAATAATTTTAGAAAGAAAAAAATTCTAGACTAGAGTTCTAGAACTTTAATTAAAACTATTTTCATAAATATCTAAAAAACTACTGATGAATCTTGCCTGCTCTTTATCTTTTTTAGAGCCTTTTGTTACTTGCCATCCATAGGTTTTATATCCTTTATATGTGAAGTTAGAAAGCGGTGGCAGATTAAATTCTTTTTGGATTAATTTTATACCATTTTTATATTTTTTCTTTAATGTTTTGAAGGCCTTTTTAGGATTTTTAAAGACAGCCATGCCATATTTATTAGCGCCTATATCAAAATCTTTATCTATTTTACCAAATTTATTAATATCAACATTACCCTTAATATTACCTTCGTTTTGAATATAAATTTGTGTATATTTTAAGTCATCATCATAGATAAAACCATATTCTACAAGTAACATTTTTCCTATGACAAAAACTAATAATATAAGCAATATAAGTGTAATAGACATAAATGTTTTCTTTTTGTTTTTAATTATATTATTTATTTTTAATAAATTTAAAAGATTATTTTCTGATTTTTTTTGAATATCTTTTTCTTTTATTTTTTCGCCAGCAAATAGTTCATTTAAAGTGATTCCTAAAATGTCACATAAATCTTTCATAATGGAAATATCTGGCATACTTTTGCCGTTTTCCCATTTACTGACAGCCTTATATGATACTCCTAATTTTTCGCCAAGCACACTTTGAGTTAATCCTTTTTCTTTTCGGCACCTTGCAATAAACATTCCAATTTTTTCTTGATTCATAATTTTATCTCCTTTTGCCTACATTATAAAACACTTTGGAGATTTTGAACACCTACTGGTGGTAGAGTTTTAACAATTTAACAAAAAGTGATTATAAATTATTGTAATGAGTGTCATCATTTGTTATACTTGTTTCAAGGAATGTTCAATAGTTGGGTGGGATGCCAATCTTCTATTTAGAAGGGAGGCGGTATAATGAACAAGAAAGATTTTTTAATCTTAAGCTTAATCATTATTATCTTCTTTCTATTATTGTTATTACTTATAACTTTAATATAAATGAAAACCACCTAACACATCTGTGATTTAGGTGGTGAACAAAAAATTTTTTGGCATCATCCAACATGAGATTATTGAATGTTCCTTTTTATTATATGAGAAAATCTCATCTATATACATTTTAACATAAATTTAATTTTATAGCAAATTTAAATTTTAACAAAAAGTGATGTAATTCTATTGTAATGAGTGTCATGGTTTGTTATACTTATTTTAAGGAATGTTCGATAGTTGGGTGGCTGCCAAGCTTCTACTTAGAAGGGAGGCAGGATAGTATGACTAAGAAAGATTTTTTAATTTTTTCTTTAATTTTACTTATCTTTTTCCTGATATTTTTACTTTACAAAGTATTAATATAATGAAAAGCCACCTAACACATCTGTGATTAGGTGGTAAACCAAATTACTTGGCACCATCCAACATGGGATTATTGAATGTTCCTTTTTATTATATGAGATTTCTCCCATCTATATACATTTTAACACAAATTTAACTTTATAGCAAATTTAAATTTTAACAAAAAGTGATTATAAATTATTGTAATGAGTGTCATAGTTTGTTATACTTATTTCAAGGAATGTTCAGTAGTTGGGCGCAGCCTCTACTCTTTGTAAAGATTGGAGGTGATGTTTATGACTAAAAGAGAAAAATCTCTTTATGCCATAATTCTCCTTCTATTTATTTTAGTATTTATTTTATTAACTAAATAGAAAAGCGCCTAACTCATTTGCTTCAATGATTTAGGCGCACCCAAATCGGTTGCGTTCAACATTGCATTATTGAACGTTCCTTTTTTATTATATGAGATTTCTCCCATCTATATACATTTTAACACAAATTTAACTTTATAGCAAATGTGTATTTTATCTTCTTTTAAATATTTTTCTCATAACTCTTTGAAATCCATTATAAGCTGATTTATCAATTTCTCTATCAATCTCTTTTCTTGTAATAATGTGTGCTTTATCAATGGGAATTCCATCAACAATTTGTCTATAATCAGGTTTTAATTTTTTGTCTATTTTTGTTTCAATTAGTCCAGTTATGATTTCGGGATCTAACTCGCAGAACTCTTCATAAGGAATTCCAAATGTATCTTCAATTTGTTTTTTTAATAATGCTATATTCATAAACGACTCTCTTTTCTTTTTAAGCTGTTTTTCTAATTGATAAACCTTTTATAAATAATTTTAATTTTATTATATATAATTTTTTTACTTTTATCAATGTTTTTAGTGAGTTTATTAATTGTTTTTAATTTTATCAAAATAAATATCTTTACTATTTTTATGTGTTGTTTTAATAGCTTCTAAAATTTTATCTTTACTATTTTCTCCAAAACCAGAAAATGAAGTATCCCCTACAACAGTATATGGAACACCTTTGATTTCATCATTTAATGCGTCAGCAAATCTATGCATAATTTGATTATTTTCTTCATTTCCCCATACTTCAAATGTATAAAGATTATAATAGTTTCCATATTCTTCTTTTATTTCATCAAAGAATGCAAATTCATTTTTACATACAGGGCAAGTACTTCCCCAAAATAAATATATATTAACTTTATTTTGGTCATAAACAACATTTTCTAAATTGATTTTTTCTAATCCTGACTTATCGTTAGTTTCATCTTTATTATTCTCCACTATCCTATTAACATTAGGCATATTTTTAAGTAAAACATAATTAGTAAACCATTTATTAAATCCATCTTTTGTTTCATAATATTTTAAATCATCATCACTATCCGCATCTAAATAATCAATCATTTTGCCTTCATTAAATATAGCAAATGATGGATAATATTTTATTTTTTTACTTAAACTTGTATCTTTAATATTAGAAAAAGCAATTTTATAAATTTGAATAGGATTTTCATCTAAAAACTCATTCAATACTTTTTCGAAATTAGATGATGTAACACATGCTGGTTGATAGACAAATAAAGCAAATGATTCTTTACTATCAATTAATTCATTTAACTTTGTATCATCAATATCTACAAATCCATTTTTTTCATAATATTTATCTTCTAAATAAAACTTAAGCTCGGGCTTATTTTTTAATACAAAAATTGTTATAGATATTAATAGTAATATGGGAATAATTATTAAATATTTTTTATCTATCATTTGAAACCTCATGAAGTGAATCAAAGTCTATATCATGATATGGTAATTTCCAAAAGTCATAAGTTACATCTTTATGTTTTTCATTTTTAACAATAACATTATTTTTACCTTCATAATACCAGTAACCACCTACATTGTATATTTTATCTTCATTCCAACCTAAAGCTACCAACATATTCTTAGTCATGCCAGCGTATCCACCGCCACCACACATTAAAAATATATTTTTATCTTTTGGAAATAAATACTCTAATATATCCATGGATTCTTCAAAATTAGGTGTATATTTTCCAGCTTTTTCAGTAAATAAAGTTTTACCAGTATATGTATCTCCTACTTCTTCTGGTAAACCAGATACATTTACTAAATAAGGATATGGTACAACTTCAAAACCTTTAACAAATCCAGAAAGATATGAATCTCCTCCGATAGCTTCATAATTACCTGGGTCTTTTAACATTCGCATGTCTCTATATACAGAATCAGGTCTATTTAAATATTCATCTATGTTTTTTTCATTAATGTTTTTATCTATACCAAATTCTCCTCTTAATCCTTCTGAAATTTCTGGCTTAGGTAATGTGCTTAAGGTATTTTTATCATCATTAAAAATAAAGGCACATACAATAATTGTGATAATTATTAATACACTTATAACTAACATTATAATACTTTTCTTTTTCATTCTATCCCTCCTACAATTTAAGTTTACAAAAAATAAAATAAAATTGCAATAACGTATTAGTTGAAAAAGACTCAACCAAAAGTTGAGCTTATTTATTACAACTATCATCTAATTTTAAAGGGATTTCATAAGTAATTGTTTTATGATGTTTATTACTAGCATTTACTCTTAAAAATAAAGTATTATCCTTATATACTTTGCATGTTTTTTCATAATCATCTATTGTAAATGTTACTTCTTTTAAAAAATCTTCTAAAGTTATGTTTTCTTTACCATTATATTTATAAGAACTAATAGTATTTTGAATATTACCGTTTTTTTCATATAAGATGCATTCTATATTCTCATATTTTTCAGTTTCATCTCCACCACAATATTCAATATTAGATATATAAATTGCAGATTTTTGATTATTATATGCGATATTTCCAGAAATAGTAAAATTGGGGCAATTGGCTAAAAGGGTTTTAAATTGAAAATCATCTGATTTAAATAAATTTAAAAATATAATAAAAGTAACAGTAATAATGCATATAGTTATAATGATTGGGATAATTTTTTTCTTTTTATTTTTAAATTCTCCATTATATAATTCTTCTAAACTTATATTAAAATCTTCACTAATTTGTTTAATAAGTGTGCTGTCGGGCATATTTTTACCATTTTCCCATTTACTTACTGCTTGATAAGTTACATGATATTTATCGGCAAATTCTTTTTGGGTTAAGTTATGTTTCTTTCTTATTTCTTTAATAAATCTTCCAAATTTTTCTTGATTCATTAAACCACCTACTTACTTATTAAGTATATCATTTTTCAAATATAAAAACTAGAGAAAAATTTTTCTCTAGTTTATGTACTTATTGCACTATTTGATATGGATTACTTTGTGTACCACTTCCACTTAAGGTGGTGGTAGATTTCAAAAAGACTACTGGGCGGGGAGGATTTGTATGTGCTGCATTAGAATTTGCAATTACTGCTGAAAAATCACTAGATGAAAAACCAGTCCAAACTATATTATATGCTGGTTCAGCAACCTTATAATATGCATTTATTGTCCAGTAATATAATGTACTTGCCGTTCCTTTATCTAATAAATAATTACTATTACAATTTCTTTGATTGTTGTTATAATATGTTGCTGATGTACATAATGGATTAGTACTTGCTCTTAATAAATCTGATACATTGGCTAGTCCCACATTCCCTATCCATGTATACATTTTCTCTCCTGCTATATTTTTTCTATACTATCTGCTGAAGAACTACTTAATTGCTCTACTGCTCCTATATTAAATATGTGTAATGTCATTTGCTCTTTGGCTGTGTTATTTATGTTATTAACATAATAATCATCATTTAAATATATTTTTATACTTGAATCTTCCGTTACTGTTCCTTTTACGGAGCCATCTGGTGTTGAAAATTCTCCTTTACCTTATACCCACTTTATCAAAAAAACAAGTAATATTTTCGAAAAATCACTCGTTTTAACTTTTTGTTTACAAAATATTAAATATAATTTTAACAATTTAAATTATTTTAAATAAGGTTTTAAAAATTTACCAGTATAACTTTCTTTGCATAAAGCTACTTCCTCAGGAGTTCCAGTAACGACAATATTACCTCCTCCATTACCCCCTTCTGGTCCTAAGTCAATAATATAATCTGCTTGTTTAATAACATCTAGATTGTGCTCGATAACTAAAACAGTATCTCCGTTATCGACAATTCTATTTAAAATAACAAGTAGTTTCTTTATATCATCGGAATGTAAACCTGTTGTTGGTTCATCTAAGATAAATAAACTTTTGCCAGTAGGTTTTTTTTGTAATTCTTTAGCTAATTTAATTCTAGCAGCCTCACCACCAGAAAGAGTTGGAGCACTTTGACCTAATTTAATATATGAAAGTCCAACATCAGATAACATTTGTAATTTGTTTTTTATTTTTGGAATGTTTTCAAAAAACTTTAGGGCTTCTTCTACTGTCATTTCTAAAACTTCATAGATATTTTTACCTTTATATTTTATTTGTAATGTTTCACTATTGTAACGTGTTCCATGGCAAACTTCACAAGGAACATATACATCTGGTAAAAAGTGCATTTCAATTTTTTTAACGCCATCTCCCCAACAAGCTTCACATCTTCCACCTTTAACATTAAATGAAAATCTACCTTTGTCATATCCTCTCATTTTAGCCTCTTTAGTTTCAGCAAAGACATCACGTATGTCATCAAAAACTGAAGTATAAGTGGCAGGATTACTACGTGGTGTTCTTCCAATAGGAGCTTGGGAAATATCTATAACTTTATCGATGTTTTCTAAACCTTTAACTGATTTATAAGCACCTGGTTTTTCTTTAGTTTTATATAAATTATTAGATACAACTTTATATAAAATTTCATTTACTAAAGTTGATTTACCACTACCAGAAACACCAGTTACACAAATAAATTTACCTAGTGGAAATTTAACTTTGATGTTTTTTAAATTATTTTCTTTAGCGCCTATAATTTCTAAATATTTCTTATTACCTTTTCTTCTTTTTTTAGGAACTTCTATTTTAAGTTCGCCTGTTAAATATTTACCAGTTAAACTATTTGGATTAGCCATAACTTCTTTTGGTGTACCTTCAGCGACAACCTTACCACCATGTACTCCAGCGGCTGGGCCAATATCGACTAAATAGTCAGCTTGAAGCATTGTGTCAGTATCGTGCTCAACAACGATTAAAGTATTACCTAAATCACGCATTTTTAAAAGTGAATTAATTAATCTTTGGTTATCTCTTTGATGAAGTCCAATTGAAGGTTCATCTAAGACATATAAAACGCCTGTTAACTGTGAACCTATTTGTGTAGCTAATCTGATTCTTTGAGCTTCGCCACCTGATAAAGTTTTTGCTTCTCTATCTAGAGTTAAATATTCAAGTCCTACATTGATTAAAAATGAAAGTCTAGAATTAATCTCTTTAATTATAAGTTCTGATATTTCTTTTTGTTCTTTATTTAATTTTAGGTTACTTAAAAATGAATATAAATCTTTAATACTAAGTTTTGTTACTTCATAGATGTTTTTACCGCCAATTAAAACAGCTAAAACATTATCGTTAAGTCTAGCACCATGGCACTTTGGACATTTAAGTTCTGTCATGTAATTTTCTATCCATGTTCTAATCCATGTACTTTTGGTTTCCATATAACGTCTTTCTAAATTAGTAATAATTCCTTCAAAATAACCTTTTGTAGTTCGTTTATTACCAGCTTTAGAGACATAGTTAAATGTAAGCAAATCGGGAGAACCATATAATACAATATCTAACTCTTTTCTTGTTAAATCTTTAACTGGTTTATCCATATCAATTTTATGATGAGTACATGCGGTTTCTAAATTGGTATAAGTTATATTACTTTCATCAGAAGTATTAATAGCTGTAATAGCTCCTTCATTAATGCTTAAATCTTTATTAGGAATTATCAAATCTTCATCGATTTTATATTTAATACCTAAGCCTTTACACTCAGGGCAAGCACCCCAAGGAGCATTGAATGAAAACATTCTAGGTTCAAGTTCTGGTAAAGAAAAATCACACTCTGGACAAGCATATGTTTCACTCATAAGCATTTTTTCGCCATCAATAACATCAATTAATAATTTACCATGTCCTAATTTAGTAGCTACTTCCATACTTTCATAAAGTCTACTTCTAATTTCTGGTTTAATTACTAACCTATCAACTACGACTTCAATGGTGTGTTTTTTATTTTTTTCTAAATCAATATTTTCTGATAAATCATATTCTTTACCATCGATAATAACTCTAACATATCCATCTTTTCTTAAATCTAAAAGTAAATCTTTATGAGTACCTTTTTCTAAAGAAACTACTGGCCCCAAAACTCTAATTTTGGTTCTTTCTGGTAATTTCATTACATCTGTACACATTTCTTCAATACTTTGACTACTAATTGGAATATGATGTTTAGGACAATATGGAACACCTATTCTAGCAAACAAAAGTCTTAAGTAATCATAAATTTCAGTAACTGTTCCTACTGTACTTCGTGGGTTTTTATTAGTGGTTTTTTGGTCAATACTAATGGCTGGAGAAAGTCCATCAATACTATCAACATCAGGTTTTTCAGAGCCTCCTAAAAATTGTCTAGCATAAGCACTTAAGCTTTCAATATATCTTCTTTGTCCTTCCGCATAAATGGTATCAAAAGCTAAACTACTTTTACCACTTCCAGATACGCCTGTCATAACGATTAATTTATTTTTAGGTAAGGTTATATTGATGTTTTTTAGGTTATTTTCTCTAGCTCCTTTTATAATAATTTCATCCATTTACCATCAACTCCTATATGCATTTTTATTACCATTATGATAATAATCAATATCTTTTAAAATTTTTTGTTTACCTTTAGAAACTGTTTCTATTTCTTTAGCTTCTTCATCAGTTAAGCTAAATGTCCTAATAAAGTTATAAAGTCTATCTTCCCATAAGGTTTTTGCCATTTCTATTATTTCTTTTCTAGAAATAGTTCTAATGATTCGCATGTTTTCACATACATACATATCAAAATATCCATTATATTCATCATCATATTTTATTAATTTTCCAAAGCCTATAACTTCGGTTAAAATAAAATTATTAGAATCGACATATCTAAAGCATTCTTCAAAGTTAGTACATATATGAAAACCGTTTCCATTATTACCCCATTTTATTGCACCATCTACATGATATGTTTGTCCAACTTTAAATTTATAACCACTTCTATTAGTAAAATTACCATTAAATGCTTTATAACCAATTACAAACAAAATAATCACATCCAATAAACATTATATCATTAATGTCAAATATTTTTTTACTGACAATCTTATTTTACATAGCAAACAAAAGTTTGTCAATGTTTTATGTAATTATCAAATATTAAAATAATAAGCAATTTATGCTTATTACCTTACTTTTTACATGTTCAAATTTGATGGTACGAATGATTAATACAAAAAATAATAAACTAAATATTTTAATCTTTTGGTTCAAATATTAAAGACATAAAGAAGGCAAAGATAATAGCAGCACTAATACCAGCGGCTGTTAAATCTAGAGTACCACTAAATAATCCTAATACTCCTTCTGTATTATATCCATGGATTGCTCCATGGGTTAAGTTATGACCAAAACTAGTTATAGGAACAAGTGCGCCACCACCTGCCCATAAAATTATTTGGTCATATATATTAAAAACATCTAAAAAGGCACCTAATACTACAAATATTACTGTGATATGTCCAGGAGTAAGTTTAGTTTTATCAAGAATTATTTGAGCAATAGCACAGACAAAACCAGCAAATAAAAAGGCATTTAAATATATCATGAGATTACCTCCAAACTAATAGCATGGCTTATGCTTGGTATTGTAAGTTTATGGTTTACCATGGTTGGATTCATTAAAGCACCAGTAGCTACAAGTAAAACTTTTTTGTATTTTCCTTTTTTCATTTCATCAAATATGTAACTATAAGTCACTAAAGGGGCACATGCTGGTCCTGAAGCTCCTGCATAAACGGGTTGATTTTTTAAATCATAAAGCATAACACCTGTATCGTTATATTTTTCAAGATTAATGTTATATTCACTAGACATATATTCTTTTAAAATTTTTTTACCATATATTCCTAAGTCACCAGTTAAAATTAAATCATAATAATCAATAGTTCTTTTAGTATCATTTAAATGTTTAGAAATTGTATCAGCTGCGGCTTTAGCCATAGCTGCTCCCATATTATAAACATCTTTACTTAATGAATCGACTACTGTACCTATTGTTCCACTTTCTATTTTAATGGTATTTTGTTCGTTAGAAACTAAAGCTGCAACTGCTCCAGTGGAAGTAAATGTTGTGGTTTTTCTTTTGGGACCTCCATATTCTACTGGATAACGATATTGTTTTTCAGCGGCTGTATTATGAGATGATGTAAAGGTAACTGCTTTTTTTATAAATCCTCCTTGAATTAAAATGGCGGATAAAATAAGACCTAAGGTAGAAGTTGTACATGCGGCATATATTCCAATAAAACTTTGATTATATTTACTCATGGCATAATTAGAAGGTGCAATTTGGTTGAGTAAGTCTCCACCTATAAAAACATCGATGTCTTTTTCTGTTAATTTACTTTTTTTAAGTACAATATCAATAGCTTCTTTAATTGATTTTTCTTCAGCTTGTTCCCAATTTTTTTCTCCAAAGTACAAATCTTTATGACATAAATCAAAATACTTACCTAATGGTCCTTTACTTTCATAAGGTCCTGTGACAGTAGCAGTTTCATTTATATAAATATCATTAAATTTAATTGTCATAAAAGACCAACCACCATTCTAATTAAACTAAAGATAAAACTACTTACTACACCAAATATGATAACTGCACCTGATAATTTAAGCATATTCATACCTATTCCAGTAACTAATCCTTCTTTTCTATATTCTAAGGCTGCACTCATGGTTGCATGAGCAAATCCAGTAATTGGAATTATTAATCCACATTTACAAAAATTAACCCATTTATCAAAAAATCCTAAAGATGTAAATAAACAACTAAAAAATATCAAGGTTACAAGCATACACACAGTAGCTTCTTTAGTAGAAATATCTAACCAGTAAGAATATCCATCAATTAAAATTTGACCAATAATACCTATTATTCCTCCACTTATAAAGGCTATAATTGCATTTGTTAAAACGTTTTCTTTAGGGTAGTTTTTTTGGACTATTTCTTGATAACTTTTTTTCATATTGTTTTCCTCCTAATACTATTATGGACTGAATAATTTTTTATATACAAAAAACATGCCTAACAATTAGGCACGCTAGATGAAATAACATATTCATATTTATATTTATTATTAGCAAAGGTAACGATAACTTTTCCATCAAAGTTTTTAAATTTTTCTTCAGGTTTTGAACTGTTTTTTTTATATTTTGGATTATCAATATCATCTACACTTAATAAACCTTCTTTTTGTAGAGTACTAACACTAATAGTACATTTAGCGTTTTCTTCCTGATTTGGTAACTTTAATGAATTTTTAGACATATATGTTCTCGCCGCATTTTGGATTGTGTTTATTTGTTCATTATAGGCTTTATTACGAGAAGAATTTATTGCTGTATTAATAGTTGGTATAGCTATACTAGCAAGTATTCCTAAAATAACAATAACACTTAAAAGTTCAACTAAAGTAAATCCTTTTTTCATTTCTACCACCTATTATTAATTATAAATAAGCAATTAGTAATTGTCAATTAAAGGTTTTACGAAGTTTTGTTAAGACTTTTTTTTCTTTTCTAGAAACATTTACTTGACTTAAACCTAAACTATCTGCGACTTCACTTTGAGTCATATCTTCAAAATATCTATAATACATGATTGTTCTTTCTGGTTCTTCCAAAGATTCAAATTGTTGTTTTAAAAAAATTAAATTATCATAATTATGGTCTGAGCCTATTACATCATAAAGAGATAAATCATCTAAATAAAATTCATCTAAGCTTAATCCTTCTCCTTTATAATTCATAAGTATGTTTACATTTTCTAAAGGTATATTTAAATAATTACTAATTTCTTCGTTTGTTGGCTCTTTCATTAGTTCTTGCGAAAGATATATTTTTACTTTTTCAAGTTTTCTTTTTGCTCTTGTCATATCTCTACTTAATTTAATTGTATGATTTTCTCTTATAAATTCAGTTATTCTTCCTAAAATATATGGGTAGGCGAAGCTGGTAAATTTAACGCCTCTTGATTCATCAAAATTTTTATAGGCTTCCATCATTCCAATACATCCAACTTGAAACAAATCATCAATATCACTATAATTGAATTTATTTGCAATACTGTATATTAAATTACTGTTTTTTATTATAACCTCTTTTAAAGGTTCCATTTTTGCCTCCTTATGAATTTATTAAATGACAAGCTGATAGTTCATCTTTGACAATATTTAAAGATTTTAAATCATAGTTAAACTTATTTTTATTTAAACAAATCATACTGTTACCATTATTTTTGGAGGAAATGTTATAGCATTTAATAAGATTTTTATATCCGCTATCATCCATTTTGTAAACATTTTCTAGATTAAAAACAACATTTTTAACTCCAATATTTATAAGTAAGTCGAATACTTCTTTGTTAAATTTTTTTCTAGTCTTTTTAGTTAATTCGCCAAATAACCTTACAAATAATATTCCATACTTTGAGTCCATATCTATCTCTAACATATCATCACCGATTATACTTTAACATCTTTTAATTTTAATTTATATAAATTCGCCAAAACTAGTCATAAAAAGAAAAAATACGTGATATTAACGTATTTTTAGACTATTGATAAACTATATTTTGAAAATATAATATATTAAATTTTTTATAATGTATAAGATTTTGCTGCTTCAACAGCACTCCTACTCCTTATTTGATTATTTTTCCTCATTATATATTGCATTTCAGCGCATTCTTCAGCACAATCTTCTGCCGTACTTTTAAATCTTGGGTCATTAGCTAAATTAACTCCATAATTACATCCTAATCGCTTTAATAATAAACATTCTAAATAATCTGAAATAATTTTTCCTTTTAAATCATTTTTAAAACAACTTAATATAAACTCTTTTACTTCCTCATCATTATGTGAAACAAAATAATTAATAATATTATTATATTCATTTGGCATAATCTTTTTTATTAAACCATCTAACGGCGTACGTTTTACATATGCTTTAGCTAATTCTATATCTTCTTCTTGAAATTTATTTAAATGTATATTTTCAAAAGCTTTTGAAAATATACTATTTGAATTTATGAATAATAAGCAATTATAATAGCATTCAATTACTTTACTTTCGTTTATCCAAAGTACTTTCGTATCGACCAAATCATCTTTTGAACACCAAAGTAATCCTTCACATAAAACTGCTTTATAAACTGCCTCATTACTGTTTAAATGTAATTTGTTTTTTAACTCTCTAGCAAAAAATTCATCCATACGAGCACCTAAATAAGATTTTTTTATATCAGAATTATCTTTAAATATATATAAGTTCATTAACTATACCTCCCCAAAAAAAATTTGAATAGGTTTATTATACATTATTTTTTCTATCTTGAAAAGAGTGCTGAGATTGATATAAGTCAGCAGTCTGAAAATACATGATAATGTATTTTATTCATCTTTCTTTTCTAATTTAACTAATACTTCACGTGGTTTGGCACCATTAGGTGGTCCAACTATACCACGTTCTTCTAATAAATCAATACATCTAGCGGCTCTATTATATCCAAGTCTAAACCTTCTTTGGAGTAAGGAAGCTGAGGCTTTGCCTTGAGTAATGACAAACTCTCTAATTTCATTATATAAAGGTTCTTCATAGTCATCATCTTCAGTCATTGTTGTAGCTCCCCTATCTTCATCAGATATGGTTAAAGATGTATCATACATAGCTTTTTGCTGAGATATTGTATAATCGACGACAGCTTTAATTTCATCATCACTAACAAAAGTACCTTGAACACGAGTTGGAATACTTTCGCCTTGTGGTAAAAATAACATATCTCCTTTACCAAGTAATTTTTCGGCTCCACTCATATCTAATATTGTTCTAGAATCGATGCTTGAAGAAACAGCAAATGAAATTCTTGATGGAATATTTGCTTTAACAACACCTGTAATAACATCGGTACTAGGTCTTTGGGTTGCAACTATTAAATGAATACCAGCGGCTCTTGCCATTTGAGTAATTCGCATAATAGAATCTTCAACTTCCTTAGCAGCCACTAGCATCAAATCAGCAAGCTCATCTATTATAACTACAATATAAGATAATCTATTTATTTTCTCATCATCTGGTAAACTTTCATTTTTTTTATCAACATAGGCATTATAACCAGCAATATTCTTAGTTTTACTTCCTTCAAATAAATCATATCTATCTTCCATTATTTTAACTATTTTTTGTAAGACAATGTTTGCTTTTTTAGGGTCAGTAACAACAGGTGTTAATAAATGTGGAACTCCATTATACATTGATAGTTCAACTTTTTTAGGGTCGACTAGGACTAGTTTAACTTCATCTGGTTTAGTTCTCATTAAAATGGATGTAATCATACTATTAATACATACTGATTTACCACTACCCGTAGAACCTGCTACTAATAGATGTGGGGTTTTATCAATTTCACACCACACAGGGTTACCCATTATACTTTTACCTAAAGCAACCAATAATTTTGAATTATCTTTAGTTTTTGGTACGGATTCCAAAATTTCTCTAATAGAAACTGACATGATTGATTTATTAGGTAATTCTATACCAACTGTTTTTTTACCAGGAATCGGTGCTTGAATACGAACATCTTTAGCGCCTAATTCCAAAGCGATTTCTTTATTTAAGGCGGTTATTTTAGAAAGTCTTGTTCCAGATTTAATTTCAAGTTCATACTGTGTAACTGATGGACCTATATTAGCGGCTACAACTTTACCTTCAACTCCGAAGTCTCTAATAACTTTTTCTAATTCTGTAACATTATTTTTTATTGCATCTTGATTAGCCTTGATGGCTTCTTTTTTTATTTTTGGTTTTATTAATAATCCCATAGGTGGTTTATTATAACCTTTACTATCTACATGAATTTCTTCTTTATGTTCTTTAGTTTCTTCTTTAACTGGTTCTTTAGGAAGTTCATCTATTGAAGAAATAACAACTCTTTTATCTTCATTTTCATATTCTTCTTCAGCTTGTTTTGCAGCTTTTTCGGCTTTTTTATTAATTTTTATTTCTTTAGCGTTCTTTAATTTATCTTTCATATAATTTACTGCATCATAAATAGATATACCTGTAAACATTATTAAACCACAAACAATTAAAGCAATACATACAACTCTGGTTCCTTCTAATGTTAAGAGTTTAACGCCAATAACTGCGAAGATAGCTCCAAGCATACCTCCACCTTGAATGTCGGCTGTATGATTTACAAAAGCCATTAAATTATCGATAGTTTCTGTAATAATATTCCAAGCTGAAATACTTTCACTACCTAACTGTTTAATATATTCTGTATGTGATAAAATTAAAATTCCTAAAATCAACACATAAAGTCCAACTAATCTTGAGGTTAGAAAATCAGGTCTTTCTCTTTTTACCATCATATATATACCAGCAGCTCCAGTTGCAATAAGTGGAACAATATACCAGCCACCAGCGATAAAACCCGCAAAACCTTTAATAATATCTGCGGTAACGCCAAATGGACAGCACCCAATTATCATGATTAAAATTAAAATTATTCCTTTTAACTCTATACTATAAGATGGTTGTTCTTTTTTTTGTTTTCTTGTTTTTTTCTTTGCCATGTTATCCTCTCCATTATTACATAACAATTATACCATTTTTACCTAAAAAACAAAAGTTAACAAATAAAATTAACATTTTTTTGACATATTTTTTTAAGAAAAAAAGCCTTGAAAAACAAGACCTTAATAAACATACTGGTAGCCTGTACGAGAATTGAACTCGTGTCTCCACCTTGAGAGGGTGGCATCTTAACCACTTGACCAACAGGCCATTTTAATAGACATAATTAAATGTCTATTTAATATTAACACAAAACAAATAATTTGACAATAGCTATAATTTATTTACCTGGATTATTTAATTTCTGGCTTAATTTACTTGGTATTCTTCTTGCACTTCGAATTGAATTTAAGCCATATTCTTTTAATTTGGAAAAAGTATATTGTTGAGGATTATATTTTTCTAAAAGTTCAACATTCATTATTTTTTCTTTAGAATCTTTATACAAATCTAATTCAACAACTTTACATTTATACATTAGTGCGGAATAAGGAGCTCCTAAATATATGTATATAGTATCATTTAAATTTATATTTTTTGGTTGTTTCCAAGAAAATATTTTTAAACTTTCAATGTAGGTTATTACATCAAAGTATTTTGGGTTAGCTGGTATTATCCATTCATCTTTGATTTTTGAATATTCATAACTAATATCTAGTAAATTTAAAATATCTTCATCTTTTAAAGTATTATCTAATATAATGGTAACCCATGATTTTTTATTCATGTGATAAGCAGGATATATTCCTTTTTGGCTTAAGTATTTAGGGTCATCTAATTTTAAATTTAATATTTCTACTTTACCTTCAGAATTTTGAATAATTTTACTTTTATCAATGTTCATAATAATAGCAAACCATTTACTACTTTTTTGATTTCTAAATACACCAAATCCTGGAAATTTTTGCCATAAAAATTCTGGCTTTATTTTATATTTTTCAATTATTTTGTTAGTTATTCTATTTGATTGATTAAACAGAAAATAATTTTTTTCAAAACATTTTGTTCTAATATCTTTTAATATATTTATATATTTTTCTTTAATGGTTAAAGCGAACTTACCTGTTATATTTTTAATTCGAAAATTAGTATATTCTGCCTCGGCATCTAAATCAAATATTTTACCAATTACTTTATCATTGATAATAGTTATCTCAACTTCAAAATTATCCATTATTTTTGTTGAATATTTATATGTTTTATTTTTTATAAAACCATATTTTAATAATTCTTTTTCATTTACTTTATATGTTTTAAATATTTCTTCTTCAATTGTCATACTAACCTCTTATATTTTAAATTATTTTATTAATTCTAATGTGTCACGAGCTATCATTAATTCTTCATTGGTTGGAATAACATATACTTTTACTTTTGAATTATCAGTACTAATTAGGGCTTCTCCATGACAATTTTTGTTTTTTTCATCATCTATTTTTACACCTAAACATTTTAGGTTATCACAAACTAGTTTTCTAACTATAAAACTATTTTCACCTATTCCAGCTGTAAAAACGATGTTATCTGCGCCTTCTAATAAAACGTAATATTGAGCAATATAATCGGTTATTCTTCTAGCATATTTATTCATAGTTAAAATAGCTCTTTCATTACCTTGATTATAAGCTTCTGTTAAATCTCTCATATCACTACTAATTCCACTTAAGCCTAAAATACCACTATGTTTATTTAAATCATTAATTATTTGATTAATATCTTTGTTTTCTGCTTCCATGACGGGTGGTAACAAAGATGGGTCTATGTCTCCTGAACGTGTTCCCATCATGACTCCAGCAAGTGGCGTAAATCCCATAGATGTATCTATACATTTACCATCTTTAATGGCTGTGATTGATGCTCCATTTCCAATATGGCAACTAATTAATTTAAATTTATTTGTGTTTAATTTTTTTTCTAAAGTTTCAGCTATATATCTATGACTTGTTCCATGGGCGCCATATTTTCTTATACCATATTTTTCATACCATTCATATGGTACTGGATATAGATATGTTTCTTTATTCATGGTTTGATGAAAAGCTGTATCAAATACAACCGTATTTTTAGCATGTGGTAAGGATTTCATAAAGGCTTCTATTCCTAACATATTAGCTGGATTATGTAGTGGAGCAAAAGATTTAATAGATTCTAATTTTTTCATCACTTCTTCATCAACTATGACCGATTTATCAAATATGTCTTTACCTTGAACTACTCTATGTCCGACACCTTCAATTTCATCTAATGATTCTACGATTTTTAGACTTATTAATTTTTCTAGTAATATATTAACTGCATCGACATGAGTGTCTAGTTTAGCATCTTCTTTTATTTTTTCTCCATTAAATTTAATGGTATAACTGCCATCAATACCTATTCTTTCAAATATTCCACTAGCGATAACGCTTTCATCTTTCATGTTAAATAAACTAAATTTTAATGAACTACTTCCTGCATTAATTGATAATATTTTCATTCTAATACCTCTTTTCAATAATTTTGGCGTTCGAAGGGAGAATTGAACTCCCATCTTTCCCTTCGGAGGGGAATACTCTATCCATTAAGCTATTCGAACACATACATTATACCATGAAAACACTCAGGATAAAACCTGAGTGGGTATTTTAATTTGCTTTCCATGTTTCAAATACATTACAACTACTTGATGAAGGTGCTGGATCTGGCATTTTCATTCTAACTATTGTTGGAATTTTAAAGGCTGCTCCAAAGGCCATACAAGTTCCTGGTTGTAAAGTTTTTTGTTTTTCAACGATATCAGCTGAAATGTTTGGAAGCATTTTAGTTATATAGTCTAAATCTCTTGGGTGAGTAATTTTGAATATTAAGAAATTAGCACACTGAGAAATAACTGTATCAGATATTTCAACTGGTCTTTGTGAAATTAAATTGAATATTAAACCATATTTACGGCCTTCTTTAGCGGCTCTTTCAAAAATATTATATCCAATTAAAGCTACATCTCCATCATTTTGGACATATCTATGAGCTTCTTCAACAAATATATGAAATGGAATAGATGCTCTATTTTTTAATCTTTTAGCAAAGTTAAATAGCATTTTAGTATATATTTTTACAACAACTTTAGCAAACCAATCTTCGACATCTTCTAAGTTAAAGTTAATAACTTGCGCTTTTTTCCCGTTTTTAGCTACTAGTGTGGCAATATAATTTTCCATGGTTATAAAACTTGGATAACGTAAGTATCTTGAGTTTTCAGATATTGTTAATGAATGTAATCTTACTTTTAGTTCAATTGCATCGGCATATGTATCAGTGTTGTTTAAAAGTCCTTCACTGATTAAAGTAAATTCTAAGGCTTTTTCTAAATCTTCTAATGTATAGTATTTTATTTCTTTTGGCTCATATTTATCTAATGATTCATCAATAAAACTAGTAATATATTCGGTCATTAAAATACTTTCTGGGAACTGACCTTGAGTATCAATTGTGAAACATTCTCTAAATTTTCTTGTGTATCCAATTCCATGAACTGGAGCTTCCAAATTAAATTCATTAGTTGAGCAGGTAGCTAATATGGCAAAAACATCATTTCTTTTACTACTTGCGGTTTGATTTGTATATAAGATTGTCATGATTGCTTTGGCAATCAAATGGTTTTTGTATTTTGTACTCATTTCATCTTCAGAAGCGAATATATTAACTAATTTTAGCATTCTTTCAATTATTGTAAGTTGTGAGTGTTTATCAGCACGTAATAACAATGCCATATCATCGATATCTAAAAGCCATAAAGGAACTGAAAGTACTTCGCCATCTGTTTGATTTATATTTGTTGTATAGAATTTAAAATTTAAGTTTGGGTTTATTTTATCAATGTTTTGCAAAGCGTTATGGTATTCTCCATAGGCATCAAAAATGAAAAAGTTAGACCTAAATGGTAATAATTTTGGATTTTCAAAAATATTTTGTAAAAGTCTTGCAACTCCACAAGATTTACCAGAGCCACTATTACCAAATATCGCCATATGGCTACTAAATAAATCATTGATATCCACGTTTATTGGATGACTATCATATAATGGGCTTTCGCCAATTACAAAAGATGATTGGGTATCTGCGCCTAATATTAATCCAACTTCTTCTTGACTAATTAATCTAATGTTTGCGTTAAAGGTTGGTTTTCTAATAACTCCACCAACAAATTTACCATTTGTAATTTCTCCTAAGAATCTAATTTTTATTATGTCACTACCTGTATCTTCGACTTCTCCTAAAATTTTCTTTTTATCATCTTCAAATATGACATGCATATTCATAATGTTTGTTGAAATTGAACCATCTTTTGGTGTTTCAACGTGTGCTTCTGTATCACTTATATAAAGTATTTTTCCAAACATATTTTATCCTCCCCTATAATAGTTCTTCTATTTGTTTTTTTATATTTTCATCTAAGTTTTTAATTATTTTTTTTATTTTTAAACTATTTTGATATTGTTTTAATATATTTTCATAATGAATTAATTTATTTACACCATCTTTTATTTGTTTATGAATAGCATTTCTAGAAACATTTTCATTTTCTGCTATTTCCGATAGTGTTAAGTTATTAAAATAATAATCTTTGAAATAAGCTTGTTGTTTAGGTGTTAAAAGCTCGCCATAATAATCAAATAAGTTAATTAAATATATGACTTTATCCATTTTCATCTATACCTTTAAATAATCCATATATATATTTTTCAATATCAAAAGTTCTTAAATCTTTTTCTCTTTCTCCTAAACCAATGTATTTAACAGGTATACCAGTTTCTTCTTTAATGGCTAAGACTATTCCACCTTTAGCTGTACCATCTAATTTGGTTAAAACTATTCCTGTAATATTTGTTATTTCTTTGAAGTTTTTGGCTTGGCTTATACCATTTTGACCTGTTGTTCCATCTATAACTAATAGTGTTTCATGAGGTGCGTTAGGAATTAATTTTCCAATAACTTTATTTACTTTTTCTAATTCTTTCATTAATCCTATTTTGTTTTGTAGTCTTCCAGCTGTATCGATTAATACAACATCATAGTTTTCTTCTTTAGCTTTATTAACTCCATCATACATAACGCTTACTGGGTCAGCATTTTCTTTTGAAACTATATCTACACCTATTCTTTTTGACCATTCATCTAATTGTTCGATAGCGCCTGCTCTAAAGGTGTCTCCAGCTATCATTAAAACTTTTTTACCTTCTTCTTTTAATTTATAGGCTATTTTCCCAATTGTTGTCGTTTTTCCTGCACCATTAACTCCAACAAATAAAATTACAGTTGGACCTTTATCTGCATAATTTATTTTATTAGTAATAATATCTCCATTAACATATATGATGAACATTTCATCTACTATAATATCTTTTAGTTCATCAGATGTTTTAATGTTTTCTTTTTTTACACGTTTTTTTAATCTATTAATTATTTCCATTACAGTATTTACACCTATATCAGACATAATTAATATTTCTTCTAAATTTTCGAAGTATTCATCATCAACAATTTTGTGATTTTTATTTAAATTAAGTAAAGCAGATAAAAAGTTATTTCTTGTTTTTTCTAAACCTTTATCATAAACTTCTATATCTTCTTTTGCCTCTTTTTTAAATATATTTTTAAATTTGTCAAATAATCCCATATGCTATCACCTTTTACTATAATAATTTTACACTATTTTTTTTAAAAAAACAATAGAAAAAGGCTGGTATGCCAACCTTTGAAAAAATGTGCGAGTTATATAACTGTTTTAATATAATTTTTTAATCTTGTAATTTTATTAAATACTTATTCTTAGTCTTGCTATACTTTTTACATGATTAGTTTCTTTTTTGGGTTTAAGATTATTTACATCTTCTTCTGTCATATACTTTTGTTTTTCTAAACAGTTCATGATGGCTTTACTTTCTAAAGTAATTCTATTTAAATCTTTATAATTAATTTTAAACATGACATCTTCTATCTTATTTTTATCTACGTTTATTATCATTAAATTTAATATATCTACTGTTTGGGTATTTGTAATATCGATAAGTGTGTGTCCATCTGCCATTTTATCACTAAAATTTAGGGTAAATGAGGTATTTACTATGGTATCTTTTCCGTTATGTATTTCAAACATTAAAATTGTAGATTCTTTTTCAAGTCTTCTTTTTGAAAAAATAGGAAAAGTACTTCTCATGTAACTTAAACTAGGTTTTAATTCTTCTTTTGGAATATTAGTAATTTCGGATACTTCATCTATTAAATCACCTATTTTAATATAAATTTTATTATCAAAATTATTAGTTTCTTCATTTATTGTTTTTAAAATTTCTTCTAGGGGATTAATAATTGAGTGATATTGTTTGTTTAATTTATCAATAACTTTTATTAAAGCTTCTCTTTGTTTTTTTAATTTTATATAATATTCAATTTGATTAGTATTTTCATCCATAAGTTATCTCCTTTTCAATGTTTTTTCATAACTTTTACAATGCGTTATAGCTTGAGCGAAAGTATCATCATAAGTATTTGAATCTAAGAAATCATCTAAGTCAAAATTATACATCATATTAGGTATATCTTCCTTTGGAATTATAATATATGTTCTATCCCAGTTTAATCCTTGTTCTTGTAAAAAATGTTTTTTTATTATTTTAGTATGGTCATATATTGTTAGACCATCAGCGCATACATCTGATAAATCACTTATTACTGTATAATTTAAATCTAAATCTTTTAAAGCAATATTAAGGGTTAAATTTTCTGGAATACTTTTATTTAATATATCGCTTTTTTCATGTATACCATATACAAAGTTTGGTAAATATTCTAAATTTATTTCTATATCTGATACTTTAATATCTTTTAATTTAGATAATTCATTTAATAAATCTCCTAACTTAACGGTTTTTATATTATTTTTCATTTCTAATGCCTCCTTTAAAGGTTTTAATATTATAATTCTTTATTATCTATCTTGTCAATGGTTTTAAGTAAAACTATTATACATTAACTTGTCAAAGTTATAAAAAAAGGATATAATGTTATAGTCAGTTTTAACTTTGAAAGAAAGGAGTTTTTAATGAAGTTTAATAAAGATGAAACTTACATTTTCGCTTTAGGCGGACTTGGTGAAGTTGGTAAAAATATGTATGTTGTAATGCATAATGATGAAATTATTATTACTGATGCGGGTGTTATATTCCCTGGTGGAGAACTTATGGGAATTGATTATGTAATTCCAGATGTAACTTTTTTAAAGCAAAATGAAAATAAAATAAAAGGATTATTTATTACACATGGCCATGAGGACCATATTGGTGGCATACCATTTTTACTTTCAGAGGTTAATGTCCCAGCTATATATGCACCTAATCAAGCAGCAGCACTTATTAAAAGAAAATTAGAAGATAGAAAAATTAAATACAATAATTTATATATTTATAATGAAAATAGTGTTTATAGGTTTAAAAATATATGGGTAGAGTTTTATAGAACTACGCATTCTATTCCAGATTCACATGGTATTGTTATTCATACTCCAGATGGAGTTATTATGACAACTGGGGATTTCAAATTTGATTTAACTCCAATTGGTCCAATGGCAGATGTTTGGAAGATTGCGAAATTAGGTTCTGAAGGTGTAACATTACTTTTAAGTGATAGTACTAATGCAATGAATTCTGGTATAAGTATTAGTGAATCTAAGGTTGATGATGCTTTAGAAGATTTATTTAATAAACATAATAGCAGAATTATTATTGCAACTTTTGCTTCAAACATATATAGATTAAAACATATTGTAGATACGTGTAAAAGACATGGAAGAAAAATTGCGGTATTTGGTAGAAGTATGGAAAACAATATAGAAATATCGATTGAAGGTGGATATATAAAGCATAAAGAAATATTTATTTCTCCAGATGAAGCTACTAGACTTCCATCCGATAAGGTATGTTTACTTTGTACTGGTACTCAAGGCGAGCCACTTGCAGCTTTAAGTAGACTTGCGAATGGAACATTTAGACATATAAAACTTCGTAGTGATGATGTTGTCGTATTTTCTTCATCAGCTATACCTGGTAATGCTTTAAGTATTTCAAGAACAATTAATAAATTATATTTAAAAGGAATTACAGTTTATACTAATACTTCTTTAAGCGATATTCATGCTTCTGGTCATGCGAATGAAGAAGAATTGAAATGGATGATTAGATTAGCTAAACCTAAATATTTTATGCCATTTCATGGGGAATATAGAATGCTTAAAAAGCATGCTGATATAGCAATTGAATGTGATATTCCAAAAGAAAATACTTTTGTTTTAAATAATGGTGATGTACTTTCAATGAAGAAAGGTATTATTAAAAAAGTTGGCCATGTTTTAGCTGGAGATACATATGTTGATGGCAATCGTATTGGAGAAATTAGTAGTGCGGTAATGAAAGACCGTAAAATAATGGCAAATGATGGAATTGTGGTTGTAATTGTTAATATGGAAGTTCAAAGCGGTAAATTATTAACAAATCCAAATATTATTACAAGAGGTTTTGTTCTAGTGAATGACAATTTAGATTTACTTAAAAAATTAGAATTACTAGCTAAGGAGGCAATTAATAGTAAAATTAAAACTGGCATAAATTATTCGGATATTAAATTAGAGATTATTAACGTTTTAAGTAACTACATTAGTTTCCATACTGGAAGAAAACCAATTATTTTACCAGTCATTATGAGTATAAAAAAAGACATTAAATTATGATGTTAATTATCATTATAAAATGTCTTTTTTATTTGCAATTCGCAGGGGCATTATATTTATAATTGTATTTTATGTTTTTTTCGGTTATTTTTGATGTTATAGTAACAGAAGCATCATTTAAACTACATTTTTTAGAAGGTAATTTTATGTCTTGTGGTAAATATCCTTCATCTTGTAATACTGAAACATTTACTGTATATGATGAATTTTTATTAACTTTATCTTTGTTGTCGGTAAGCCAATTTTTAGTGGCTAGGATGATTGAATTTTTTGTGTTATTATCAGCTTCCTCTTGTCCTTTTTTGATGTTTTCTAAAATACTTGGTACAACAATTAACAATAATAATGTCAATATAATGATAACACCTAATAATTCTATTAAGGTAAAACCATTATTCTTCATTACCTATTACCTCTTCGATTCTTAATAATTCATTATATTTACAAGTTCTATCAGTTCTAGAAAGTGAACCTGTTTTTATTTGTCCTAAATTTAAGCCTACGGCTAAATCAGCGATTGAGGTATCTTCGGTTTCTCCACTTCTATGAGAGATAATTGTTTTATAACCATATTGCTTAGCTAAATTAATTGTATCTATTGTTTCACTGATGGTTCCTATTTGATTTATTTTTAATAATATTGCGTTTCCTGCATGCATTTCAATACCTTTTTGTAAGTATTTTTTATTAGTTACGAATAAATCATCGCCGACTAATTGTATTTTATTTCCATATCTTTCGGTCATTTTTCTAAAACCTTCCCAATCATTTTCATCTACTGGGTCTTCAATTGAAACAATTGGATATTTATCTAATAGTGTTTGATAGTAATCTAGTAATTTATCAGTTGTTAATTTTAAATTAGCTCCTTTTAAATTATAAATTCCATTTTCATAAAATTCACTTGCTGCTACATCAATGGCAAAATTAACATCTTTTCCTGGAGTATATCCAGCTTCATTAATGGCTTTAATTAATAAATCTAACGCTTCTTCATTAGTGTTTAAATTTGGAGCAAATCCACCTTCATCTCCTACACCAGTATGATACCCAGCTTTATTTAAAACACTTTTTAAGTGATGAAAAATTTCACTACCAATTTGCAGTCTTTTACTAAATGTTTCTGCTTCTGGAATTATCATAAATTCTTGAAAATCTAAACCATTATCAGCATGAGCTCCACCGTTTAAAATATTCATCATTGCTTTTGGCATAGAATATTCTGTTCCTACATATTCAAATAATTTTTTATTGTTATCTAAAGCAGCTGCTTTTAAATTTGCTAACGAAATACCTAATATTGCATTAGCGCCATATTTTTCTTTATTTTCTGTTCCATCTAATTTTAATAATGTTTTATCAATTGCTTTTTGATTATTACAGTCCATTCCAATCAAGTATTCTTTTAGAATGTTATTAACATTATTTACAGCAGTTAATACACCTTTACCCATATATCTTTTTGGATTATTATCTCTTAATTCTAATGCTTCTCTAGTACCAGTAGAGGCTCCTGAAGGGACCGCTGCTCTACCTATAATACCATTTTCTAAAATCACATCAACTTCAACAGTTGGATTACCTCTTGAATCTAAAATTTCTCTTGCTTTTATATCTTTAATTTTTGACATTTTTTTCTCCTCCTTTTAAATAATTTAATGTGTTTTTTTGTACTAATAGGTTTTCAAATATACGGTATTTGTTTAACCAATACCTATAATCTTTTAAATCTTCTAAATAGTCCTTTGAATGTGAATTTTCAAATTTTTGGATATAATTTAAAATTTCATTTTGGAAATTAATCCAATAGTCTACACTATATTCAATAGTATAGTTAATATGTGGACCCCTTAATTTAGGGTCTCCTTTAGGTGGTCTAAAGAAAATATCGTTATTAGTTATTATTTGAGTGGCTGAATAGTTTACTGGTATTTGCTTATGAGTTATTTTACTAATAAATTCTAGTTCGCCATTTTCTTCTGCAAGTTCAAATCCATATAAGTATAAGATATTTTTTGATAAAGCTCTTTCTTTTTCAATGATTTCAGGTTTTCCATCATTATTTAAGAGCTGTTTTTTTTGGACAAAATTTATTATGCTATCCATAACATTATTTAAAAGTGCTTGATAATAATCATAAATATAGATTTCTGAAAAATCATTATAAAATTCATTTTCATATTCCTTTATTATCAATTTAAAAATATCTCTATATTCTTCATCGGTTAAATTTTCTCTTATATTTAAATCTTCTTTTAAATCAGTTTTAAACTTTTCAAAAAAATTCTCAAAATCTAATAAGTCATTTTGAAATGTTTTTTCACTCATAATACCACCGATACAATTATAACATTTTTTTGTTAAAATGTAATTAAAATATTAGCGTTTTCATTGACTTTGAAAGTTTTGGTGTTTATAATGATTTCAGGAGGGTTAATTATGAGCTTGTCAATATTAGATATTGAAAGAGGGGCCTTAGAATTAGAAAGTAATTTTGATGAAAGGATTAATAAACTTACTGAATTAGAAGAAAAGCTACTTGAAGATAAAAAGGTACAGTTGTATGCTTTTATTCATGAAAAGCTTAAAAAAATTTCACACGAAAAAAAAGAAGCTTACAATGAATATTTAAAGCATACAAAAGAAACCTGCGAACATCCTTTATATGTGTGTGTAACTAATAACTATGATAACACTTATACATATAAATGTATTTGTCTTAACTGTAAAAAAGCAAGATATTTTAAACAATATGAATTGGATAAATTATATGATGAACATAAGGTAATAGCTAGATTAAATGGTAATATTCATGAAAATCATTTTTATTCTGTTCAGGCAGACTTTACAGATATACGTGATTATTATAAGGAGGCATATGCACATTTAATTTGTTTAAATGGCAAATTAAATAATGCTCAAGATATTAATTCTATTGAATTAGCAAGTGCGGAAATAACTTTTAATTATTTTGTTTATCCTGAAAAAGAGATATCTCGCCAAAAAAGGTTAAAAAAATAGTAAGTATAAAAAAACTTGCTATGCTTATTTTTTACAATGATAGAATTTAAACTTTTTGTATTTTGCTCGAGTGAAAAGGTAAATGCAACATTTTATTTATGTATATTATATTTTATATCAAGAGGAGGGATTTTATGTCTTTAGATTTTGGAAAAATTTTTTATTTTTCATTACTTCATGTAGGTGAACTTGGTGGAACATCTACTATTGATAATAATGGTCAAATTAAGTATAGACATGGTGTTGGTGAAAGTGCTTCTCAATACTTAACTGTTTTAAAATTTATTAATAAAATTAACAAAAGTACCGATTTATTTAAAAAAATGATTAGTATATTTGAAAAAATAGTAAAAAATAATTATAAAAGTGAGGATATTGTTAGTGCTGGAAGCTTTATTGAATCATATCCTTTAAATGAACTAGTAATGGAATTTTTACCAAAGGAAATTATTGAAATTAACAATGTAATAAATGATATGTCAACAGATGAATTAAAGAAATATATTGAAAAATTTAAAGCAAAATCTAATGATGAAAATACTAATGTATTAATTGCTTATTTGAATTATTGTATGGATGAAAAAGAGGCTGAAGATTATAATAAGCGCCTTACTCATACTACTGAAGAAATGAAAAGAATGCGAGCTGACCAAATAATATCAATCTATGAAAGAGATGCAGCTAGAGCTTATGCCTATGAAAGAGCTTCTAAAATTCGTATGTGATTTAAAAATCACTATGTTGTAAGTTCATTGTTTAAAAATAAATTAAAACAAAAACAAAATAATATTAGGTGCTGAAAAATAATAAAAATTATATAATGTAATTTAATAAATTTTATATTATTTAATAAATGTTTAAAAGTTTGACTTAGATATAATCATATAAAATAGCTACTCTTGTTTAATTTTATCAGTCAAATATTTTTCTGCAGACTTTGATATTATTTTTTCAAATAAGTTTTATGAATTTTTAGAACAAATGCAATTTTAAAAAATAAAACTTAATTTACAAAAATTATTACAGGTTTAGAATAAGAAACCGAAAATAGGCCCTATAATTTTATTGTACTATGTTCAAACTTATTTTGTTTTTTAAAACGGAATTCCAAATAAAAATCTACGTTTTCAAATAAATTTACAAAAAAAGTTTGAATTTTTTTTAAATATATAGTATAATTAATTCGTTGGTTGAGTTGTCTCCATAGCTCAGCTGGATAGAGCAACGCCCTTCTAAGCGTTTGGTCTATCAAGAGTTACCAGTTGACAAAAACATTGTAATTACTACGATTTTGTGATATAATCGTTAGTGTTGATTAAGAAATTAGTACCCATTTTAGTACCCACATTTCTTAAATTAATTAAAATTGATTTAAACTATTTTTAAATAGTTTAAAATAGATTTCTTGCTAAATTTTAGTAAGAATTCCTTATGTCCCAGTAGCTCAGCTGGATAGAGCATCGCCCTTCTAAGGCGAGAGTCCGGGGTTCGAATCCCTGCTGGGACGCCATTTGGGTAATTAAAAGTCTTGAACTTCAAGGCTTTTTTCGTGCATAAAAAAACAACTCTGTACTAGCAGTTGTTTATCATTTTTTTCATTTTTATATAATCATCAATTAATGATAAATATTGAAATTGATAAAATTCTACTGTTCTATAATAAATATTATCAAAATAATAAATACCTTTCTTTTTCTCTACTTCATAATCAATATTAAATTTTTTTGATTTTTTTCTTTTTTCGACTACTGTATTTATATTTGAAAATATATACGTGAGTACAAATTCATCATCAAGATTACATATTCCTATTTTTTTAAAGAAATTTGCTATATCACATAATTCTATAACTGAATATTCCGAAATTTGTTTTATTTTAATATTTTCTCTTTTTAAAATGTTTTTCACTTCTGACATTTCTTGAATATTATTTATAAAATTACCAAAAATAATTTTATAATTATTCTCTTTAAAAAAATTTATATATTTATTATCTCCAACGTAATGTTTAGATAATAAGTATTTTTCTACATTTTGTTTATTACCATTAATTATATCTTCCATGACTACTTTTCTAACTTTATAAAGTGAGGGAAATATTTTTAAAAGAAAATCAAATAACCTAGTCAATAGCATTAAAAACTGTTCTTCAGCACTATATATTTCACTTGGATTCGCATTACAACATACTATTTTATTATCTAATTTTAAAATTATTTCATCTAATATATCTGTTTTAAGCAATTTATAAATGATTAAATCGTAATCATGTGGACTATTTAACAATATATTACACATTTTTTGCTTTTTCTGTATCAGATCCATTATTAGTCCTTTCTATTTTAATAATTACTTAACTATATAATTCTTCGTTTTCCTTAATAGCAAAAAATACCATTTCTATACCATTTTCAACTGCTGTCATAAAAATAGACTTGTTATAAGGTGTTAAATACCAATAATACTTTTTTTCGTCCTTATCTTTAATAATCCCAAATTCATAATTATTTTTGGGAGCATAAGCCACTAGATGATCTTCTACCAGATGAAATTTAATACCAGCATTAATATATGGTTTCACATATTCGTCAAAATCTTCTCTTGCAAAAAATCTATCCAATTCATCCACTAATGGTTTAGCACAATACCTCTTACTTCTTATTGCTTTCACTTCCTTTCCTAATCATTTTGTATATCCACCCAGTAAATCTTTTACACTATTACTTACTGGAGTATGTTATTTAAAAATCGTATCATAATAACAGTAGTAAAGTTGGTGATACGATTGTGAAATTAAATAAAGTATTCGGCAACAATGTGAAATATTTTAGGTTTCGAAAAAAATATACACAAGAGAAAGTTGCTGAACTAACCGATACTAGTGTAACTTATATAAGTCAACTAGAATTAGGTCATCATACTCCGTCTTTTGAGAAGCTGGAACTTCTTTCAAAAGCATTGGATGTTGAGCCTTTTGAGTTTTACGTCAAAAGGGACTTTAAAAAGTTACCTGCTAGAGTGGATATGACAAATACTGATGAATAACAATTATGGTTGTTATTCTTTTTCATTATATCACATTTTTTAACATCAAAGTTAATTATTTTGCGTGCATTGGGCAAAATAGCAAATACCCCTGTTAAAATGCGACAATATTTTCAGGTGGTAACAATGTATTTTAATAATTTACAATATTTAAGAAATGAGAAAGAATTAACTCAAAGAGAAGTATCAGTAATATTGAATTGCAAAAGAAGTACTTATGATAATTGGGAACATGGTAACGTTATGATTCCCCTTGATATGGCTGATAAATTATCTTGCTTTTATAAAGTTAAGCTATCATATATTTATGGCATTGATAAAGACCTAGTTAAAGTAGAAAATATTAAAAGAATTGATTACAGCAAAATGCTTGCTACTTTAAATGAGAAAAAAGAAGAATATAAGCATACTTATACTTACATAGCTGATAATCTAAAATGTAATGTATCAACAGTACAAAGATATTTTAAAGGTGTATTCTTCCCACCTATTGATAGACTAGTAGCATTAGCTAATTTATATAATATGGAGCTTGACGTGTTATGTGGTAAACTGTAAAATTTTACCTGTTTTCTTATTTGTAAAACAATGCTATAATAAAAACAGCGAAAGGTCTATTAGTTTATGAATAAGAAGTATTTAGAATTGAAAGAAAAATTATTAACTGACTATGAATTACAAAAAAAAATTTTTGAGTTAGCACAAAAATTTACAGATCCAGCTGATAAAGTTAAGAGTATATTAAATGACAATATTGTTAATCAATTTGAAGAAGTAAAAGATAATATTACTTTTGGAGCTTTTATTAAAAAACAAAATAATTCTTATATTGTATCTATGATTATTTTTGACATTGATTATACATTTTCAAATTTAAACGCAAAAACGTATGATAATTTAGAAGAAGCAAATATCTATTTTTCTTCTTTAAAAGATTTAATAAAAAATAACGATCTTGAAAATTTATCTTCTACTTTATTAAAAAACTGTCAATAATGTGCGATAACAATACAAAGGCATTTAAAAATATGATATAATCCTGAATTTGACAGTTTTAAATTAATAAAATCGTATAAACCATTGAAAAATGGTTATTTTTTTGTCAATTTTTAATTTTTATTATTGCGTAATTTGTGGTAATTTGGTATAATTATATTAGATTAGGATAGTGATATTATGCGACTCACAATTACAAAAAGCAAAAATTCTGAATCATTTTTTGTTATTAAATCTGTTACTATCAATGGAAAAAGAACATCTAAAGTAATTGAAAAATTAGGTAATCTAGAGGAGGTTACCCTTAAAGCTCAGGGCGAAGATCCATATGTGTGGGCAAAAAAATATGTAGAACTGCTAAATGAAGAAGAAAAACAAAACTCTAGTGACATTATTTTAAAATTGTCACAATCAAAGAAATTAAAAGATAATGAACAATATACATTTAACGGTGGTTATCTTTTCCTTCAAGATATTTATTATAAACTTGGCTTAAATAAAATTTGTAACGAAATAACTGATAAACATCAATTTAAATATGATTTGAATTCTATTTTATCTAGACTTATTTATGGTAGAATTATTTACCCATCTTCTAAACTT
>CALVIB010000006.1 GCA_944329375.1 uncultured Bacilli bacterium
GCACAAAAAAATCAATCTTTTCAGATTGATTTAATCAATAACGTCACATTGGTGCGACGATTTTACCTTATGGAGCGGATGAGGAGAATCGAACTCCCGTAATCAGCTTGGAAGGCTGGGGTTCTACCATTGAACTACATCCGCAATTAGTAGACAATATAAATTATACTATATTTTGAATATTTGTCAATAGACCCCCAGCCTATTTTTTAAAAAAATCGTGAATTGTAAGATGTAAAACTAAATACAACCCTAAAAATAATAAGATTTTAAACCCATTATTTTTTTTGTTATAATATGAAATATAAAAGAAGGTATCAATATGAAAATAATTATACATAACAAAAATAATTTAAAAGAAACAGATATTACCGAAGTTGTTAAAAGAGTAAAGATATTAATCATTAATTCTAATAATGAAATTTTATTGGGGTATTCTCATAATGATTATCAGTTTCCAAGTGAACATGTCGAAAAAGGTGAAAATTTAGATCAAACGATCAAAAGAGAAATCAAAGAAGAAACAGGAATAATATTAAAAAACCAAAATTTTAAACCTTTAGTCAAGGTAATAAGTTATTATAAAAATTGGCCGGAAAAAGGTAAAAATCGAAAAACAGAAATAAATTATTATGAACTTAAAACCGATGAAAAAACAAACCTAAATAATACCGAATATACAGAAAGTGAAAAAGATGGACATTTTGAATTAAAATATATTCCTTTAGAAAATGTCCAGAAAATATTAAAAGAAAATGCTAAAAAATAGGGTGATAAAAAAGTCATTACCAAAGAAATGTTAGAAATATTTAATCTTTATAAATCATTAAACTAAGCGTAGAAATAACTAAAAGAATCAAAAAGGAATATTTTCTTGTTACTCACATTTATCTAAAAATATGGCTTATATTTTTTACATAACAAGATTAAAGCCACACAACTTTTTTGTAAATTTTTTCCAAAACCAAGAAAATTATTTAAAAGAACATTTGTTCGTGATAAAATATAATTGGTGATATAAATGAAAAAGACATATATATGTATAGATTTAAAAAGTTTTTATGCTTCAGTAGAATGTGTGGAAAGAGGACTAAACCCATTAAAAACAAACTTAGTTGTTGCTGATGAAGAAAGAAGTGAAAAAACTATCTGCTTAGCCGTAAGTCCATCTTTAAAAAAATATGGAATAGGTGGTAGAGCTAGACTATTTGAAGTTAATGAGACAGTTAAAGAAATAAATAAAATAAGAAAAAAACAAAATAATTATAAACCGTTTATTAGTAAATCATTTAACGATGATGAATTAAAAAAAGATAAAACAAAAAAACTATCTTTCATAATTGCCAAACCTAGAATGGCCCATTATATAGATGCCTCGGCTAAAATATACAGTATATATCTAAAATACCTATCAAGTGAAGATATTTTTGCCTATTCGATTGACGAGATTTTTGCTGATATAACTAACTATTTAAAATATTATAAATTATCACCCAAAGAACTTACCGCCCAAATAATCAATGATGTCTATAAACAAACAGGCATCACAGCTACCGCCGGTATAGGCACTAATCTATTTCTAGCCAAAGTTGCTATGGACATTATTGCTAAACACACTAAGGAGGATAAATACGGAGTTAGAATCGCTGAACTTGACGAAATGACATATAGAAAACAAATATGGAATCATAAACCAATCACCGATATATGGCGTGTAGGTAAAGGGATAGCTAGCAAATTAGAAAAATATGGTATTTATACCATGGGAGATATTGCAAAGTGCTCTATCAAAAACGAAGATTTACTTTATAAATTATTTGGAATAAATGCTGAACTTTTAATCGACCATGCTTGGGGCTGGGAACCATGCACAATAAAATCCATCAAATCTTATACACCAGATAGTAAATGCATAACCTCCGGCCAAGTGCTAGACTATCCTTATGACTATCAAAAAACAAAATTAGTTATTCGTGAAATGGCCGATTTACTTGCTTTAGAACTGACTTCTAAAAATCTTGTCACAGGTAAATTAACCTTAACCATCGGCTATGACATTCAAAATATAAATAATAACTATCAAGGAGAAATAACTACCGATTTCTATGGACGAAAAATTCCAAAGCACGCCCATGGCACCATTACCTTAAATCACAAAACATCATCTTCTAAAACAATCATGAAATCTTTAGTCAACCTTTATGATAAAATTATTAATCCTAAATTATTAACTAAAAGAATTAATTTAACGGCAGTTGATGTTACAAATGAAAAATTAGAAGAAGGAAAAGCAAGATATTATCAGCTAGATTTATTTTTAGATGCTGAAAAACAAAATAATCTTTTAGAAGACTTAAAAAAAGAAGAAACAAAAGAAAGAAAACTTCAAGGCACACTTTTAAATATTAAAGAAAAATATGGAAAAAACTCTATCTTAAGATTAATGGATTTAGAAAAAGATGCCACTACTAAAAAAAGAAATGAACAAATAGGAGGCCACCATGCATAACTATGAAGGTATTATAAACCTGCCTCATCATGTATCTAAAAAAAGAAAACCCATGTCATTAAAAAAGCGTTCCGCTCAGTTTGCTCCCTTTTCTGCTTTAAAAGGTTACCAAGAAAAAATAAACGAAATTAATAGATTAAATATCAAAAAAACAAACGAAAAACACTCACAAAACTCTCATCATAACATCTAATATATAATCAAAAACTTGATATTTTTAACCACCAAACTTGAATCAAAATTATCAATAATATATAATTTTACTAGAGGTGATACTATGTACGAACAATCACTATTTGAAGTGCCTACAAACGAACCACTCGCATCCAGAATGCGTCCAAGAAACCTAACTGAATTTGTCGGCCAAACCCATTTAATCGGTGAAGGAAAACTACTTAGAAAAATGATTGAATCAGATAATATATCTTCCATGATTTTCTGGGGCCCGCCAGGAGTTGGAAAAACCACATTAGCAAGAATAATTGCCCATGAAACAAAATCCAAATTTATTACCTTTTCAGCTGTAACCTCCGGCATCAAAGAAATCAAAAAAGTTATGGAAGATGCCGAAAATAATAAAAGACTAGGCATTAGAACTATTCTCTTTGTCGATGAAATCCATAGATTTAATAAAGCCCAGCAAGACGCCTTCTTACCATTTGTTGAAAAAGGCTCAATCATTTTAATTGGCGCCACCACTGAAAATCCATCTTTTGAAATCAATAACGCCTTGCTCTCAAGATGCAGAGTCTTTGTCTTAAAAGAACTATCTACAGAAGATATTTTAATCTTACTAAAAAGAGCTATTAATGATGAAAGAGGCTTTGGTGAAGAAAAAATAAACATCAGTGAAGAAGACTTAAAAATAATAGCTCAATTTTCTAATGGTGATGCTAGAAATGCCCTAACGACTTTAGATATGATAATCACTAATGGCGAGGAAGACAAAAACGGAATCATTCAAGTATCTAAAGATATTATCGAAAATTGTATCTCTAAAAAAGCCTTGCTTTATGATAAAAATGGCGAGGAACACTACAACATCATCTCAGCCTTACATAAATCAATGAGAAATTCCGATCCTGATGCCGCCGTGTACTGGCTTGCTAGAATGTTAGAAGCCGGTGAAGATCCTCTTTATATAGCTAGAAGAATCACGAGATTTGCCTCAGAAGATATTGGCCTTGCTGATACCAATGCCTTAAATGTCGCCATAAATGTCTATCAAGCTTGTCACTATATTGGTATGCCTGAATGTAATGTACACTTAACAGAAGCTGTTATTTATATGTCACTTGCCCCTAAATCAAACGCCTGTGATGTTGCTTATAGAATGGCTAGTTATGATGCTAAAAATACCTTAGCTGAACCAGTTCCTTTAGTAATAAGAAATGCTCCAACTAAACTAATGAAAGAACTTAATTATGGTAAAGGTTACCAATTTGCTCATGACACCAAAGAAAAATTAACCTCTATGGAATGCTTGCCACCATCTCTAAAAGATAAAGTATATTATAAGCCAGGCAATAAAGGAAACGAAATCAAATTTAAAGAAAGATTAGAAAAAATAAAAGCATGGAAAGCCACACATAAAAGTTAAACCGTAAACCTTGGCAATGATTACGATATATTATAATTAAAGTAAAAGGTTAAAAGTTTGCGAGTAAGAGAAAATTATTTAAATAAATTAATCTAAAGTAAAGGTTTAAATTTAATAAAAGTTATTATTGCATTAAAAAAGTGGGAAAAGTACTTTACTTTTAGAATATAAAAATGTCAACATTTGTCATAACGTAACATATAAAAGCAGAAATATGATATAATTTGTTATAGAAAAAAAGATAGAAATTTCTATCTTGATTCAACAATTAATTTAATAGCTGTACGTTCCTCGCCATCGATTACAATATCGGTAAAGGCTGGAATACATATTAAATTTTTGCCACTAGGAGCGACAAAACCTCTCGCAATTGCAATTGCTTTAATAGCTTGATTCAAAGCTCCAGCTCCAATTGCTTGAATTTCCACAGTTCCTTTCTCGCGAAAAACATTAGCTAAAGCTCCAGCTACTGAATTAGGATTGCTTTTAGCGCGTACTTTAAGTGTTTCCATGTTTATTTCCTCCTTTATACTTAAACTATATGAAAATAAACTTGGAAAATTACAAAAATTTATAAAACCAAAAGGGGGATTTAGTTATGCTAAAAAATATTAACATAGAAGACGACAAAGAAAGAAGTATTTATTTTCATGACATGGCTGAAGGTTCAAGATCTCTAGAACTTTTACTTCACACATGCTATAATAATGGAATTGTTCCATACCTAGCTAGTGTGGGACATAGTAAAAATAAAGTGGCCTACATTATCTTAAATGTTGATCATGCCCATTTAAATACTATTGGTAGACTAATTGACCTAACCTTAGAAGTGCCTGATAGTGAATTTAATATCAAATCTAGTAAAGGCAAAATATATGCTGAACTATCATGCGATAGCAAAGATGATGATCAACTATTCACAAGAGTTAAAGAAATTGTTGAAGAACAAGCAATTGAAACTAAAACTCACAATCTAACCTTAATGAATACCATTTATAACATTGCTAAAATAATTAACAATATAATTGACGCAGATATTTTATTTGCAACTAATGAAACATTATATAGCCAAGGCAAATGCGGAGTATCAATTTATAAAGATAAGCAGTTTAACAAATTAAACACTAAAAAATCAGATAACATATTAGATGTTATCAAAACACTAAAAGAAAAAGCTACTTTAAATTTGCCGACTATTTTCTTTTGCTCATTTGAACAGCTTAGAAACTTTTACTTTGAACTAGACGAAACAGTTTATGGAGAAAATGAAAACATAGAAGGTGATAATTAATGGATAGTAATATCAAAAGGGAGATAATCTTAGAAAATTATCAAAATCCCAAAAATAAAGGATTACTCAACGATAAATCGTATATGAAGGTAAACATGAATAACGAAAGCTGCATTGACGAAGTAAATCTAGAAGTTAAAATCGAAAATAATATTATTAAAGATATTCGCTTTGATGGTGAAGCCTGCGCCATAAGTACATCCTCTACTTCAATTATGATATCAACTCTAATAGGTAAAACAGTTAAAGAAGCTGAAAACATCTTACAAAATTTTTTAAATATGCTTGATGAAAAACCATATGATAAGACCGTTTTAGAAGAAGCTATTGTCTATGACGATATCTATAAAAATCCAAATAGAAAAAAATGCGCCTTACTTTCATGGTGGGGTATTGAAAAAATATTAAATCAAATAAAAAATACTAAGTAAAAGCTTAGTTTTTTTCATATACTAGGAATTTGCTTTGCAAAACAAAAAAACAAACAAACGTTTGAAAAACTATTTACAAATATAATTATTCGTAGTATATTGAATACATCAAAGATAGAAGGTGATGGCATGAAAATATTAAAAGGTTATGTATTTAGGATGTATTCAACCGAAGAGCAAGAAGAGCTAATTAATAAAACTTTTGGATGTTCAAGATTTATATATAATTATTTTTTAGATGATAAAATCAAAGAATATAAAGAAATAGGTAAAAGTAAAAGCGCATACAGATACAACAGCAACACTTAAGACAAAATTAGTATTACCAAATGATACAATGCAATATGATATAACAGTATCTAATGAAGGAGATATAGATGCGAAGTTAGATAAGATAACTGTACCAGAAAGTAATAATCCAGCCATAGGATTTGAAGTAACAGGAATAAGAGAAGGGGCATTATTAAAAGCAGGTAATACAGCACTCTTAACAGTAATAGTAAAATATAATAATGTAACAGAGCAACCAGATAATTTAACAGCCGATTTTACAGTAACATTAGATTATAGTCAGGCACCAAATGGATATGTAGAGCCAACTTTACCAATGACACCAAATGATTTAAAATCCTTATCTGTAACAGAAGGAGATGGCTTATATAAAGATGAATATGAAAGTGGGAAATATACATATAAAGGAGCAAATCCAAATAACTATATAACCTTCAATAATGAAATATGGAGAATAATAAGTATAGATTCTAATGGTTTAATCAAAATAATGCGAAATGAAAGTATAAGAGATAAAGCCTTTGATTCTGGAAATAGTAATGCATGGGAAACATCAGATATAAAACATATTTAAATGGAGAATATCTAGAAGCCATAACAACAAATCAAGATAAAATAGTACCTCACACTTGGAGTATAGGAGGAGTAACTGGTGATAATAATGATTTAGCTGGACAAATAGCGTTAGAAAATGGAACTGAGTCACAAAACGTGAGTATTGGAATGATAACTGCAAGCGAATATTTAAGAGCAAATCCAAACACAGAACAATGTGGAAATATGAGTATAAATAATACAAATTATTCAACATGTAAAACAACCAATTGGATTTATAATATTGTACCATTAGGTCGTGAAATTTGGACAATTTCACCTGATGCTGATTATAGTACGGCGGTCTTCCTAGTGGAAGCTTTTGATACGTCCTTATATGCTGGCAAACTTAGAGCGTTTTATACAGGCTTTTTGCAGAGTGGCGTTTCCCCAACTCTCTATTTAAACTCTGATATTACCCTAACTGGAAAAGGAACAGAGAGTAATCCATACACAATAATGTAATAACAACACAAAAAAGCTATATCAAAAATAGCTTTTTATTTTTAATAAAAAATAGTATAATGTTTATAGGTGAAAACAATGAGTAAAGAACTTGGGTTAGATGAAAATAAAATAAAAGAAATATCAAAATTAAAAAAAGAACCAAAGTGGATGACAGAATTTAGATTAAAATCATATAAAGCCTTTAAAGAAATACCTAATCCAAACTTTGGGCCAGAATTAAAAATAGATTTTGATAAGATAAATTATTATAAAAAAGTAACTGATAAAGTTGAAGATAATTGGGATAAGGTATCTTGCCCGATTAAAGATACTTTCGAAGAAGTTGGCCTAATTGATGCCGAAAAAAAATATTTAAATGGTGTTGGTGCCCAATTTGAAAGTGAAGTAGTATATCATAGTATGATTAAAGAATTAGAAGATAAAGGGGTAATTTTTTGTAGTACTGACGATGCTTTAAAAAATCATCCAGACTTATTTAAAAAATATTTTAACACTTTAGTCAAATATGATGAAAATAAATATACAGCTTTAAATGGTGCGGTTTGGAGTGGAGGAACATTTATATATGTTCCAAAAGGAGTAACCATAGATAGACCACTTCAAAGTTATTTTAGATTAAACACCAAACATATGGGACAGTTTGAAAGAACATTAATAATAGTTGATGAAGATAGTCACATACATTATATGGAAGGATGTACAGCAACCTATCATACAGATAGCTCACTCCATGCAGCAGTTGTTGAAATATTTGTTGGAAAAAATGCTAGCTGTAGATATACGACAATTCAAAACTGGGCAAATAACATATATAATTTAGTTACTAAAAGGGCCATAGTAGAAGAAAATGGAAAAATGGAATGGATAGATGGTAATATAGGGTCTAAAACAAACATGAAATATCCATCATGCATCTTAAAAGGAAAAGGTGCAGTAGGTAACTGTATATCTGTCGCTGTAGCATCTAAAAACCAAATTCAAGATGCAGGAGCAAAAATGATTCATCTAGCGCCCAACACTATAAGCAACATAATAAGTAAATCGATAGCCGTAAACGGTGGAATAAGTAACTATAGAGGAACAGTGAGAATAAATAAAGATGCAAAAAATTCCAAAAGTACTGTAAAATGTGATACAATAATATTAGATGGTAAATCAAAAAGTGATACCATACCAAATAATATTGTAGAAAATTCATCATCTTATCTTGAGCACGAAGCCACTGTTTCCAAGCTAGATGAAGAAAAACTATTCTATCTAATGAGTAGGGGACTAGGTGAAGAAAAGGCTAAAGAATTATTAATAATTGGGTTTATTGATGAATTTAGAGAAAACTTACCAATGGAATATGCTGTCGAATTAAATGCATTATTAAAAAATTATTTTTAAAAGAAAGGGGAAAGTACTATGAAAAAAGCAATTCCAATAATTATTTTAGTTATTTTGATTTTAGGAGGAGTAGGAATTTATTTTTATTTTCAAAGCGTTGATAATCAAAATGTTGAATTAGAAAATAAAATGGCTACAGCTAGTAAATCTTATTTTGAAAAATATGTGAGTGCCAATGACAGTGTAAACACATATAAAATAACCTTAGAAGATTTAGAAAACGCAAATAAAAATGGAGAAAATTATGATTTAAAAGGATTAGAAAAATGCGATAAAACAAGAACCTTTTCCAATGTGACAATAAATTATAAAAATGGAAAAGCTAAAGATGCACAAGTTGAATTAAAATGTTAAAAACTTGTGTTTTTTATTTTTAACTAATAAATTTATTTAAAAATATCTATTTTCTTTAATAGAAAACACCTAAATTCCCTCAATATTTAAAATGAAATTTAAGTTTTACACTTTTGCATTAAATAAAAAATAAGCATATAGTAAACGACAAGAAAGGAGGAAATTAATGTTGAATCAAATAGTCTTAGTTGGTCGTTTAGCCAATGACCCAGAACTTTATGAAACAGAAGGTGGCAAAATAGTCGTAAGATTAGTTTTAGCTGTACCAAGGGCCTATAAAAATTCAAATGGTGAATACGAAACAGACTTTATCTATTGTAAATTATGGCAAGGTGTAGCTAAAAGAACTTACGAATATTGTAAAAAAGGAGATTTAATTGGTATTAAAGGCCGTGTAGAAACATATAGTTATGATACTGAAAATGGCCGAAGATATATAACAGAAGTTATTGCCGATAAAGTAACGTTTTTATCAAGCAAAAAACCAGAATAAAATCTTCCCTATAAAAAAAGGAAGATTCAAATTATTGATAAAGTAGATATTTAAATATTTACTTTTTTTAAGTGTTAAAATTTTTTATAATCATGCTTATTTTGCTATATTTAATTCATATTTTTAAATTCCTTGTAAAAAATATCATCAGGTTTTAAACCAAAAACTTTCGCAATCTTAACGGCCATCTTGTATGAAAGTCGGCGTTTTCCATTTTCAATTTGCCAGTAAAAAGGTTTACTTATTTTTAAATGATTTGCCATATATTCACAAGTAAATTTGTTTTTCTTTCGAATCTCCTTTAATTCGTTCATATTCGACCTCCTAATTATATTAAAATGATGTATATCACATTTCCATTATATATTAACTTTAAGTTAATTACAAGAAAAATATAACACAAAGTTAGAAATAATGTAATGTTTGCTAAATGCTGATATAATTTATGTTAACGAAAGGATAACGATAATTATGGTATCAGGACAAAGATTAAGAGAGGCTAGAAAAAGAGCAAATTTAACACAACAAGAATTAGCAAGCATTATAGGTGTAAAGGCCGCAGAGATTTCTCAATATGAATCTAACAAAAGAACACCTCGTTGGCCAGTATTTAATAAACTATTAGATACATTAAAAATATCAGCCGATGAAGTGTTAGGTAGGGAAATAACCGTTCATGATGATGAAGATTATGAAATAAAATTAGCTAAAGAAGACTTACAAATATTATCTAACATCAAAGCGAATCCAAAACTTTATAAAACTCTTTTAGCTAATCCAGAAAGAACTGTTCAGGTAATAAGTAATAACCTAAAGAAAGTTTTGCCTGAAATAAATGATTAAATAGTTTGTAATAAATGAAACAAACTATTTTTCTTTTTTCAAAAATTTAGTAAAATATAATTAGGAGGAAAATATATGAATGTACTAGATATATTAGATAAAAAAGAAAAAGGAGAAAAACTTACTAAAGAACAGTTACAGTATGTTATCGATAACTATTTAAATGGAAATATCAAAGATTATCAAATGTCAGCTTTCTTAACTGAAATTGATTTGTTAGGACTATCAGAAGAAGAAACCATAGATTTAACAGATATTATGCTAAAAAGTGGTGAAACTTTAAATTTAGGTTTTGATAACCTTGCAGATAAACATTCAACAGGTGGAGTGGGTGATAAAACCACTATTGTTTTAGCTCCATTAGTTGCATCATTAGGTGTCAAAATAGCTAAAATGAGTGGCCGAGGATTAGGACATACAGGCGGAACTATTGATAAACTAGAATCAATTAAAGGATTTAAAACATCCATGACCTTAGAAGAATTTAAAAATCAAGTAGATAAAATAGGCCTAGCCTTAGTAGGCCAAATGGGTAATCTAGTTCCAGCTGATAAAAAAATATATGCCTTAAGAGATGTTACTGGAACGGTCGACTCTATTCCCTTAATTGCTTCAAGCATCATGAGCAAAAAATTAGCTAGCGGTGCTAAAAATATAGTTATTGATTTAAAAGTTGGTAGTGGTGCTCTAGTAAACAATTTAAAAGAAGCTAAAGAATTAGCTAACTTAATGGTTGAAATAGGTAAAAAAAATGATAAAAATATAGCTTGCGTTTTAACCGATATGGATGAGCCACTAGGAAACACTATTGGTAACTCTTTAGAAGTAATAGAAGCCATAGATACTTTAAAAGGAAATGGACCAAAAGATTTAACAGATTTAGTTATAAAATTAGGTTCCCTAATGGTTTCGATGAGTTTAAATGTTGATGAAAAAGCAGCTTTAGAAAAATTAAAAGAAAATTTAGCTAATGGTAAGGCTTATCAAAAATTTAAGCAGTGGGTCCAAGCTCAAGGTGGCGATATAAATGATATACCATATTCTAAACATAAAAAAGAAATAAAATCAAATAAAGAAGGATTTATAAGTCATATTGATGCTTTAGAAATAGGCAAATTATCTAGAAAATTAGGCGCGGGAAGACTAAATAAAGATGATATTATAGATTTGTCAGTGGGAATTTGTTTAAATTATAAAGTAGGAGATTATGTTCATAAAGGAGATACACTTGCCACTATTTATTATAATGAAAAAGAAATAACTGATGAAGAATTCCTTTCAAGTTATAAATTTAGTCAAGAAAAAATAGAAAAGTCCAAATTAATTATTGATGTTATTAAATAAGTTGCTTAAAGTAACTTTTTTAATTTTTTGAAAAAATAAAAAGGAAATGTACCAAAAATGTCGTATAATTAATATAGAAATAAAAAAGGAACAGTTCTTTATAAAAGACTGTTCCAAATAAAAGAATAAAAAGGGGCTGGCTAGTTTACACTAGCGCCAATTCAACTAAAATTGAATTGGTGTTATATATAATATCAGAAAAATAAAATATGTCAATAGATTTTCTTAAAAAAATCAAAAAGGAGGAAAATAATGAACTTAGAAGATATCAAAGGAATCGGAAAAACAACCATAAAATATTTAAACGAACTGGGAATAAATAATGTAGATGATTTAATAAATTATTATCCATATAGATATGAGGTAATTGAAAACTCTGATATTGATAATCTAAATGATAAAGATAAAGTAGTAATTGGTGGCATTATAGAAAACATTCCAAACATTGTTCATTTTAATCGAAAATTAAATAAAATGAGTTTTCATTTAAATACTGGTAACTTCATCGCAAACATAACCATATTTAATAGGGCTTTCTTAAAAGATAAATTAAATATTGGTAACCAAATAACTGTGATTGGTAAATATGATAAAAAACATAATAGCATTACCGCTAGTGATATAAAATTTGGATTAATCGAAGAAACTTTAATCGAACCAATTTATCATTCATCTTTTAAAATAAGTAGTTTAAAAATATCAAAAATAATTAAGTCAGTATTAAATCACATAAATCAAAAAGATTATATTCCAGATAGTATAATAAAAAAATATAATTTTATAGATAAAAATAAAGCCATACAAATAATTCATAATCCTCAAAACAAAGAAGAATTAAATAAAGCCTTAAAAAGATTAAAATATGAAGAACTATTTGTATATATGCTTAAAATTAATCATTTAAAAAAATCTAAAAACCAAGAAAATGGACTAAGTAGGAATGTTTCTTTTGACCAAATACAAAAAGTAATTGAAAACTTACCATTTGAACTAACAGTAGACCAACAAAAATCAGTTAAAGATATATATGATGATTTAATAAGTAAAAATAGAATGAATAGACTTCTTCAAGGTGATGTTGGAAGTGGTAAAACAATTGTCTCATTTTTAGCTTTATATATAAATTATTTATCAGGTTATCAAGGAGCTCTAATGGCTCCAACCGAAATATTAGCTTCTCAGCACTTCATAAACTTTAAAAAACTTTTTCCTGATATAAATGTCATATTACTAACTGGAAAATTAAAAGCCAAAGAAAAAAGAGAGGTTAAATCTCAAATAGAAAATGGTGAAGCAAATATAATTATAGGAACACATGCTTTAATAAGTGAAGATGTAAAATATAATAATTTAGGTCTAGTTATCACCGATGAGCAACACCGCTTTGGTGTTACTCAAAGAGGTAATTTAAAAAACAAAGGTATAACTCCAGATATCTTATATATGAGTGCAACCCCAATTCCAAGAACCTATGCTCTAACACTTTATGGAGATATGGATATCTCCAGCATTAGAACAATGCCAAATGGTAGAAAGCCAGTCAAAACATACGTAAAAACAAATAAAGAAATCAAAGATGTTTTATATATGATGTTAGACCAAATAAAAGCTCATCATCAAATATATGTAATTGCCCCACTAATAGAAGAAAGTGACAAAATAGATTTAGAAGATGTCTATAAATTAGAAGAAAAAATGAAAAAAGCTTTCGGAAAAATATGTAATGTCGGAATAATGCATGGAAAAATGAATAATAAAGAAAAAGAAGAAATAATGAATGAATTTAAACAAAATAAAATTCAAATACTTATAAGCACCACCGTTATTGAAGTAGGTGTTGATGTAGCTAATGCCACCATGATAGTTATATTTGATAGTTATAGATTTGGCTTATCGGCTCTCCATCAACTTAGAGGCAGAGTAGGCCGAAATGATTTAGATAGTTACTGTATATTAATTAGCGATAAAGAAACCAAAAGATTAGGAGTCCTAACCAAAACAAATGATGGTTTTAAAGTAAGTGAAGAAGATTTCAAATTAAGAGGTGGAGGAGATATATTTGGAGTAAGGCAAAGTGGTGATATGAACTTTAAATTAGCTGATATAAAAAATGATTATGATATGATTTTAAAAGCTAAAGAAGATAGTGAAACATTTATAAAAAGCAAAGAATCCCAAAGTGTAAAATATAATTTTATCAGAAATGAAATTATGCCACTAGCTAACTTGGATTAAATGTGTAAAGTATACAAAAATGCCAAAAATTGCATTGACATTCAAAATCAAATAAATTATACTTTTTATGCATAGAATAATTCTATGCGGTTCTACTTACGGTCAGATGTGAGTAGTTAACCAACCCCCTGAAGAGAGCGAAAGCTCTCATTTTTGTTTGAAAAGTGCGATAAAATAAGGAATTTAAGAGTTCTACAGAACTCCCTGAAGAGAGCTAGGTACCGTTTAGGTACCGTTTTATACATTTTTATAATTTTTGAACAATCATTTTAATAAAGTATGATATAATATTATCAAATATTTTTGAATGAAAGGTGATGATAAAATGACATTAGAAGAATATTTAGAAAAGTACACTGTGAATATGAATCAGAATGAAATATCAGAAATTAGCGATTCTAATATAAGAAATATTAAAATGAAATATTGGGATAAAAAACATAAAGCCTTTTTAAATGAGAGAGAAATAAAAGATACTGAACTTGGAAATGAATTTGATAGAATAGAAGAATTAGAAAAGAAAGAATTAGAAGATTATTATAGCGAATATAAAATGCGACATACTAATCCAAAACACGCAATTGTAGAACAAGAAACTGAAATGATGGAAGATATGACTGAGGGGCAATTGGCTGAATATTTAGCTGAAAAATTTAATGATTATTAAAATAGCTAGGAGAAATCCTAACTTTTTTTATTCTAATTTATCAATTAAATCAACAACTTCGTTTAAAGCAGAATTAAATAGATGAGTGTAAGTATTTAAAGTTTCTTCAATTTTAGTGTGTCCAAGATATTTAGCAACAACAGTTATATTAGCACCATTATTAACAAGTAGAGATGCACAAGAGTGCCTGAAGTCATGGATCCTAATTTGAGGTACACCAGCAAGTTCGCAGTTACGATTTTTTTTTGATGTAATGGTATTGCTAGCTACAGGAAAAGCATCACCAATAACAAAATAATCATCATTGAATCCATACTCTTTAGATACCTCTTCTTTGAGCATTTTAAGGTCATTTAAGAGTACTTTATTGAGTGGTAGGGTTCTTATACTACTTTTAGTCTTAGGAGTGGAAAATTGGAACTCTTTAACAGAACCACCACGATCAGTAATCTGCTTTTTTATTGATAAAGTTTTATTTACAAGATCAATATTTTTCCAAGTTAATCCTCTAAGTTCTCCTTTTCTTAAACCACAGTAATATAATATCTCAAACATAACCTTTTTTTGTAATTCAGTTTCAACAGAAATAAATTGTTTCCATTGGTCATAAGTAAAATACATCATCTCTTTAGGTATATCAGAAGAATTACTAAATTTAGTCATCTTAGAATAAACCTTATTTAAATTGAAATCATACCATGTCATAGCAAAGTTCAATACTGACTTCAAAAACTTTAATATGTCATTTTTATATCGAGTTGATATATTTGATTCATTCATTTCTTTTTTCCAATTGTCATAGTGATTTATATTAAAATCTTTTAATTTAACATTTAATAAACATTTTAAATAATTCTTTTTATTACCATAGTTATAAAGAGTAGTAGGTTTAACTTCTATTGTTGATGTTCTATTTTCTACAAAAAGGTCAATCATTTCATCTATGGTTATTTTATCCATATTTTCATGTTTATGTATTTTTAATCTAAATTCAAGCTCGGCTTCTTCTGCTTCTTTTTTTGTGGCATATTTTCCTGATTTATATTGTTTGTTCCTACCATCCATATCTTGATATCTTAATTTATAGAACCAGATACGGCCATCTTTAGTTTTGCCTTCTTTGGCTTTATATACTCCCATTATATCGTCCTTTCTTGTATGATTTTCAATAAAGTGATATAATGTAAAAGGAAACTCAATTACATTATTATCTAATAGTGTTTAAAGTTTGCTAGACTTTGTGGTTATCCAATTTGACTTACTGTTGGCGCAGTAGGTCTTTTTTTTATTCTGCTTTACCAATTATTTCATAATCAGCACTTAAGTTAAATGTATGATATGGTTCATAATTGTTTTCTTCATTATAAACAGGAATCATAACATAATATATAATTTCACGATCATCATTTTCATCATCTTCAACTATAAAAGGTGGCTCTTGGTCCTCATAGATTCTTACTATTTCTGCATCATGTCCTTTTCTTCTAATTAAGTAATCGCAATCATAATCTGAAACAAAGCTTGTAAGTTTAAAAGAAACAGGTTCACCTTTAGCATAACGAGGTTGCATAGGATTACATTCATGAGTAATTGTTAATCCATAATGATTAGGTACTTGTTTTACATGTTGAATAACTCCCCAACCAGAGAAAAATTCGTCAGATGCTTGTTCTAATGTATAGCCATCAGGTATTTTAGTTACAAAAGGATATTTATATACCAATACTTCAGCATTTGGATCCTCTAATAATCTGGATGAAGTTGTATTAAAGTAATTAGCAACTATTTCCATTTTATCTGCACGTGGTAACATTGTACCTTTTAACCATTCACATATCGTAGAATATTTAATATTAATATCTTCAGATAATTTCTTTCTGCTAACATTTCTTAATTCCATGTATCTTTTAAGATTAGTAGCAAAACAAATTTTAGGATCAGTATTTTTATTATTCATTACTTATCACCTCTGTTACCAATATACACCGATATTTCCCTAAAGTCAACTAAAATTACATTTAAACTGTAAAAAATAAATTAAATTTATCAAAAACTATTTACAATATTCCATTTAAAATGTAAAATGTAGTTATTAAAGGTAGAAAGTAGGTGGTTTATATATGATTATTTCCAATATAAATTGTAATTAGAAGTCTAGCAAAGTTTAAACACTATTAAATAATAAGGAGAGTGATAAATATGAACAGTGAAAAACTATCTGCTGAACAATTATTACAAGTAGTATCAAGCCAATGGGCATCAGCGACTGATATTATGAAAATAGGCAGTGTTGGAAGAAATAAAGCATATGCCATTAGAAGTGAAATAGCCATATCCTTATATGGAGATGATTCTAAAGTTCGTAATAGAGGTTTGGTGCCTATGGTTGAAGTTTTAAAATATTTCAATATAGATATTAATTATCTAAAAGAGGTTTCCGTTTATGAGAAACAATAATTGCAGTTTTATTTCATCTATATCAAAAGGAAATAATTGTGGCTCAAAAAAGAATGTTTGATAAGGTTGTTACAACAAGTGACGACTTTTTAGAACTATCTGCTGAAGCTCAATGCTTATATTTTCATATGGGTATGTTAGCAGATGATGATGGGCTAGCTAAAAATTATAGATCTTATATGAAGCTCATTGGAGCAACTGATGAAGATCTGCAATCTTTAATAGACAAATCTTTTATTTATAAATTTGATTCTGATGTGATCGCCATAAAACATTGGAAAATAAATAATACTGTTAGAAGCGATAGATATAGGCCTACTATTTTTCAAAATGAATTTAGTAGGTTAGATATTGCTGAAAATAATGAATATATTATATTGGATACCAATGGTATACCAGATGGAAACCAAATAGATACCAAGAATAGTATAGATAAGAATAGTATAGATAAGAATAGTAAAGATAAGTTAAGTAAAGAAAAGAATAGTTTAGAAAAGAAAAGAGAAGAAAAGAATAATATAGTGGAGAAGAGAGAAGATATAACTATCCTGTCTGGCAATGATGTTGTCGTAAAAGATGTTATTGATTATTTAAATAAGAAAATTAATTCTTCATACAATTGGGAAAACGAAAAGATAAAAGGACTTATTAATAATTGGATAGAAAATGGATACAAGATACTCGACTTTCAAATAGTTATTGATAAGAAGTTTGATGAATGGAAAGATACTAAAATGGTAGTTCATTTAAATCCATACACATTATTTGGAGATAAATTTGAGAACTATTATAATCAGCCTGTAAAAAAGAAAACATTAAATGATATTTCTATGAAAGAATTAGAGGAAATGATTGAAGCAAGACAAAATGGAGAAGAAAATGAAAATGACCCATTTAGCTTTTATTAAGTGTATGAAATATCTAAATGCTTGTTATTCTAAGAATATGGATCAAGAACAATTAGAAAGCTGGTTTGAATATTTTAGTGGTGTTTCTTATTCAACATTAAATAATGCAATAAAGGAAATAGTATCAGAATCAAAATACTTTCCTACAATTTCACAACTAAAAGATAAGTGCAAAGAAGTAAATAAAAAGTATATTATTTTGATTATAGATAAAATGAAAGAAAGTGGATACTTTAAAAAAGGAGTAGAGGAATTGACTGATTCTCATGCTAGTAATAGTTATTTTAAAACTCTTATGTGGTTAGAAGAGGAAAATCTACCAGAATTTGTAGAAAACGATATTAAAGAATTTATTAAACAAAATAAACAACTAAACCAAAAGGACAAAAAAATATTAAGCAATGTTAAAAACTTGTAGTATATGTGGGAAGATACATGATTTTAATATCGTTTGTAAAAGACCATATAGGTATAAAAAGAGTAGTAAGAGTGATAGATTCAGGAGTACATATGAATGGAAACAAAAAAGAGAAGAGGTTAAGAAAAGAGATGAGTATTTATGTCAGGCGTGTATAAATGGATATGAGGGATCACCATTTTTATTTAATTATAAAGACTTACAAGTACATCATATAGTATCCATAGATGAAGATTATTCTAAACGATTAGATAGTACAAATCTAATAACATTATGTCCTATGCATCATAAAAGAGCTGAACAGGGAATAATAACTAAAGAAGAATTATTAAAGATGATTGAAAAACAATAGATATCCCCCCTAGGGTAGTGATAGTGAAAATTTATTTTTTTCTCCACCCACAGCCCACTCAAATTCACACAATTTTAAGTTTTCCGTGAGTTTTTTGGAAAATAGAGTATTTGATAAAGATGAAATAATTGGCTCGAATATGAGCCTTTTTTAGTGCAATAAAAAAGCATTAGCAAATACTAATACTTGATTATTTTAAAATCTAAAGGATCTTCGTTAATTATTTCTAATGAGTATTTTAACTTAAGCAATTTAATGACTTCATCTTTAGTTTTTTATAATTTTTGCATATCAGATTAAAAGTATCAAATGCAGAATTAAAATGTTGTTTAAAAGTCGCTTCCCACATAGCATTTCTATAGAATGAACTGGCAATATAAAATGCTATAACTTCGGGAACAACATATTTTTCTAGATAACTATCATAGTTTTCATAAAAAGGATCAATGATCTTTTCACATTCTTCATCACTTATATCTTCATCAGTACATTTTCTTAGCATAAACACCTCCGTGTAGTATATATCACTTATTATTAAAAAAATGTCAAATAAAAAAGGAAATATGCAAAAAAAAGATAATAATATTAGTAGAGGTAGTTGAAATGTGCTAAGAATTTATGATATAATATAAACATGTAAGCAGATATGTTGATAGAGGTGTTAATATGAATAATAAATTGGGTAATTATATTGTAAATTTAAGAAATAAAAAGATGAATAAAATATCATCTCGACAAGTAGCAAAATTGCTGGATATTACACCACAATATATGTGTGATATTGAAAATGGTAGCAGAATTCCTTCGGCACAATTATTAGATAAAATAGTAAAAGTATTTAAGTTAAAGGATGAAGAGAAAAATAAATTATATGACTATGCAGCAACATCATCTAAGAATAATAAAGTCCCTGCAGATATAGCAAACTTTATCATTAATAATGACGAGGCTAAAATTGTTATAAGACAAATGATGAATGAACAAAATATGGGGGGAGGTATAAATTTATGAAAAAATATACATACATTGATTTATTTGCAGGAGCGGGTGGATTATCGTTAGGATTTGATAATGCAGGATTTAAAAATTTATTTTCTGTAGAATTTGACAAAACTTATGCAAATACATATATGAAAAATTTTCCAGATCATAATATGATAGTTGATGATATAAAAAATATAGATGACAAAAAAATAGAAAGTTTAGTTGGAAAGAATAAAGTTGATATTATAATTGGAGGTCCACCATGTCAAGGATTTTCAATAGCAGGAAATATAGGTAGAAATTTTATTGATGATGATAGAAATAGACTTTTTAAAGAGTTTGTTAGGTTTGTAAAATTATTGCAACCAAGAATGTTTATTATGGAAAATGTTGCTGCAATGGAAAGACATAATAAAGGAAAAACTATTAAAGAGATATCTGAAGAATTCAAAAAATGTGGTTATGACATAAAACATAAAGTATTGCTTGCTTCAGATTATTCAGTGCCTCAAGAAAGAAGAAGAATATTTATTGTTGGAACAAAAAAAGATAATTCATTCCAATTTCCAAAAAAATGTAGTAAAATAGTAACTATAAAGGATGCTATAGATGATTTACCTAGGTTGGAAAGTGGAGAAATTAGTGATATTCCAAACCATGTTGCAATGAAACACTCTAAACAGATGTTAGAAAAAATGAGTTATATTAAAGATGGTGGAAATAGAATGGATATACCAGAAGATTTAAGACCTAAATCAGGAGATCCAAGAAAATATATTAGATATGATAGTAAAAAGCCATCATATTGTGTAACTGGCGATATGAGAAAAATATTCCACTATTCTCAAAATAGGGCCCTAACATGTAGAGAATTAGCTCGTATACAAACTTTCCCAGATACATTTATCTTCTATGGTAATTCTGGCCAAATTCAGCAACAAATTGGTAATGCTGTTCCACCATTGCTTGCTGAGAAGATGGCTATACAGGCAAAGGAGGTATTAGATAATGAGTAAGTATCCAAAAATTAATTACATTGGTAATAAAGCAAAATTAGTTGATTGGATAATAGAAAATCTTCCTTTGAAACGTGGAAAAGTATTGGATATATTTTCTGGCGGAAGTTCTGTATCATATGCATTAAAAGAAAATAATTATGAAGTAATATCTAATGATGTTTTATACTCAAATTATGTAATTAGTAAGGCTATAATTGAAAATAGCTCCTTAAAATTAAATAATGAAATTATTGAAAAAGATATACCGACAAATCTTATAGAGAAAAAATATGAGAAAATAAAGTTTTTATCTAATAGATTATATTTTGATGATGAAGTAAAAGAATTAGCAAAACTAATATGTATTTCTGAATCTTTAGATGGTTATGAAAAATATATGTTTCTAGCTTTATTGCGAAGAGCAATGATAAGAAAATTACCATATTCAAGAATGAATGTGCCATGGAATCAAATAGTTAAACTTCGTGATGAAGATTATAGTTATATGAAATATAAAAGAAAAAGAGCATATCATAATCTATCATTCAAACAACATATGTTTGATAACTTAAATAATTATAATGAATCTGTATTTGACAATGGTAAAAATAATTTATCATATAATTTAGATTCATTTGAAATGTTAAAGAAAGTTAAAGATCCATTAGATATTATTTATATGGATCCTCCATATCCTAAGACGATGAATAAATATGGAGAATTTTATGGACTTTTTGATACTGTATTTGAAGAAGAAAAAGAATATATAGATTTCTCAGCAAATGATAAGTTCATGCAAAACATGGAAAAGCTAGTTCAGAAGTGTATTAATAAAACAAAATACATAGTTATTAGTCTTAATAATAAGACATCTCCAAGTGCAGAAGAACTAAAGCAAATGTTAGAAAAATATGGTAATGTTTCAATCAAATATAAAGATTTTCAATATAAAGTTACTGGAAAAGAAAATAAAAATACAACGGTTGAAATACTAATTATTGTTAAACTAAAAAACGAGAATAATTTGAAGTGAACCCCATTTTTGACACTTTGAAAAAAGAGAATAATAATATAAAATAGTATCTCAAAGAAAGGAGATACTATTTTTATGGGTAAACATTATTCTAAAGAACTAAAGGAAGAAGTTGTAAAAAAATACCTTAATGGTGAAGGTACCTTAAATTCATTACAAAAAGAATATAATATTTCTCTTAAAACAATATATCATTGGTTAGAAAAAGAAAGATTATATCATACACAAGAAAATGATATTCATCATAAAAGAGGTAGAACTAAAGAAGAAAATATTGACTACAAAGAAAGATATGAAATATTAAAAAAATACCAAGCCTTCCTAAAGGCACAACGAGAGAGAAAGTAACTTTTATTAATTTATATATTAATAGGTATAAACTTTCTAATATGTGTGCCGTTCTAGAAATAAGTAGAAGAACTTATTATAAATATAGGAATACTGATGATCCAGATTATTTAGATTATTTAATGATAAAAAATATATTTAATAAGTCTAAAGGCACATATGGATATCGTAGGATAACTGAAGGCTTAAAGATTGAATATGGTGTAATATTCAATCATAAAAAGGTCGCTAGAATAATGAAAAAATATTATTTGAAGCCAGAATATGTAAAAAGAACTAGACCACATACTTACAAAAGGATTGAAGAAAATGTTCAACCTAATATATTAAAAAGAAATTTTAAAGCTGATAAACCTAATCAAAAATGGACAACTGATATAACATATTTAATATTTAAAAATAAGCGATTATATTTATCAACTATATTAGATTTATATGACAGAAAAGTTGTTGCTTATAAAATATCAAAATTTAATAATAATCAACTTGTTATGGATACATTAAATGATGCAATATCCAAAAGAAAAGATGTACATGGACTTATCATTCATAGTGATCAAGGATTCCAATATACATCTTTCGAATACAAATCCATTTGTAAATCTAACGGAATTACTATTTCAATGTCCCGAAAAGGTACTCCAATAGATGATTCACCAATGGAAAGCTGGCATGGTATCCTTAAAAAGGAAACCTTGCATAACAATAATATCACATCTTTACAAGAATACCAAAAACTTGTAGAAGATTGGATACTATTTTACAACACAGATAGATTAAAGTCAAAAAAACTCAAGAAATAAAATCTTGAGTTCTCTTTTTATTTAAAAACAAATTCTCTATTATAATGTAGATATTCTAATCTTTGTTCATTGAGAACAATTGGATCTAATGAATAATTCTTTAAGTGTTCTTTTACATCTTCTGAAAGTCTGTCAGATAGAATTATAGTTCCATCGTCATTAAATGAAATATAACCTTTATCAAATAAAGCGTCCATACCTCTACTTAATAAAAGACCATTATTCTTATCATATTGTTCACTTGGATTACTCTTTTTAAAAGGCTTTATATGTGATGCTACCAATGATGGATAATCTAATTTTTCAAGATAACATATTTCTTTATCAAATAATTGAACTGATTCTTCTTTTAAAGTTGATTTATATAGTCTATGTAAATATGGATCTCTTTTTTCTAATTCTTCAATATCATCAGGTATGTCATCTTCAGTTAAATAAAGAGTTTTGTTGTTATCTAAGAAAACATCGGATAGTTTTCCTAAAAGATTTGTAAAATGATCAATTTGATTGTATTTTCTCTCTTTAAAGTCTATTATCTCTGCATATCTTTTCTTTTCCTCCAGTTCATCTCTTGTTAAAAAATCTCTTGTTGTTCTGGATAAATCTGTCAACATTAGAGCGATTCTATCATCTTCTGTTAGTGGGCCACTGTAAGCTAATGTTTTTAATAAAAAATTCATTGGCTTCTGATTATCGTTATATTCTGTTACATCTCTTTTAAAGTTTGAACTTTGATAAACAATTTTAGAAAAAATAATCTGTTTTTCTTCATTAGAAGAAGAAGCTAAAAATTTTCTTGCATCTGGATGATAACCAGCTAATTTATAATTAACAAATCCCAGTTTTACATATTGATTGATTATCTTTCTAATGCTTATTTCATTCATCTTATAAACCGAATTAAGTCTTTGCTGTAATTGATTGTACAAATCATCATTATAATTATCTAAAGTAATATTATTCTGATCAATAAAATCTAATATAAGTTTTAGTGAAGTATGAAATTTTTCTCCATAAATATTTGTATATGCAAATGTTATTGACCAATAATCCTCATATACTTGATTTTCTCTTGGCATACTACTACCTCCAAATAAATTATATCAATTTTTTAAAAAATAGTAAATTAAGCTAATTAAATTTTGAAAAAACATATTTCTAAAACTTTGTTTATTAATTGATATAAGCTAACCAACTAATTAGAATTTAATATGGTATAATAAATACTTAAAGGAGGTAATCTTTATGAATGAATTTGTATTTGATTTAGAACAAAATGTTAATATGGGAAAAATATCAGAAAATGATTTTAAAGAAAGTAAATCTATAGGACTAATAAAGGAATTATTGGAAAAAAATAATAAGATTAAGGTTAGAACAACTGAGGAAGATAAAATTCCTGATTTGGATGGAAGAATAAGTATACTTGATAAAAACAACCATGATAGACTCCTAATAGAGGTTCAAAGTAAAACCCTGCCAGAAGAGTATAATGAATCAGCACCTTATCATTATGATTGTGATACAAAAGTATTAAATGTAGTTAAATATAATAAATCTTTCAATCCAGTAGTATTATTTATGAGCGATATAAATAATAAAAAATTATACTATAAACTTATATCAACAGAATATCTTGAAAAGATAAAGTTTCAAAATCAAGATACAAAAAGAATAAAATTTAGTGATGATGATTTATATGAAGAAGAAAAATTTATAGATGAAATGATAGAATATGCTAAATTAAAAACAATAATAATAAAAAAAGGCAATGATTCTTTGGTTACATCATATGTTAATGGACCAAATAAATATTATCATATAATGCAGGAAGAAATAGATAAATTAAATTATAGATTTGATCATGAGTTAAAAGTAATAAAGGATACTTTGTTTCCATATGTTTGGAAGTTTGGCATTGCATATAATAAAACGGATTATGGATTTATTTTAGGAATATATAAAATATATAAAGGAACTAATGATACTTTGGTAAAAAATTTTGATATAAGGAATGGCAATTATATGTTTGCTGAGTTTTCTAAACTTAACGAAAGTATTTCTATAGTTTTAAATAAATGGATTAAACAATGCATAAATGAGTTTTATAATGTATATTGGTTACATCCACAATATTGTTCTGATGAAGTACTATCAGAAATCGTATTTACTTTTTTAGATAATATTACATATCTTTCCAATAAATTCAAAGATATTAAAAGCAGTAATTATTATAAGGATGAAGAGTCTGTAGAAGTAATTCATTCCTATATTAATGGTTTATCAAATTTTTATATTACAATATGGAAGAACAAAGATAAGTATGAAGATGCCAAAATTTTAGAACCATATTATAAAGCTTGTGGGAAATTTCTGATTTTTAATCCGTTTGTAAATTTTCATAATAGCAGGGAGCTTCTTGAAAAATATTTATTCAAAAAAGATCTTGCACCATTTAAAAATAATATTTTTTCCAATAATGATTTAAACATGGATTTAATTATGCTATCTGTTATAGAGCTGGAAAAAAGAAAAATAAAAAATGTAAAAAGAATACATTCGAGAAAAGATAGTAATATAATACAAAAAGTATTCTCAGACTTGAACCAATCTTATTTATATACAAAGAATCAATTAAATTTAGATACTAAACAAGCTATATCTGGAAAATATACTATATACTATTTTAAGGATATGGATGGGATCTATTGTGTTGATTACTCTAAAAGTGATAAGTTAAATATTGATTTTAAAAATGAAATTAGTGATAAATATGATGAAACATTAGCAAAATCAGTACAAACAGGAAAACTGAAAGACATTCAAAGAATAAAAATGCCATTATATAATTTAACAAGATTGTTAATTAATAAGGGCTGTATGGAAGCGCAGGGAGAAAAGTTTGAATTTAAATCAGAGTCACTTAACATATTTGGATTGAAAGATTTTCCTGTTTTAACTATAAATAAATAAATAAATAAATATTTTAGGTACCATTTAGGTACCAACAGACTAATAAATAACAAATTTTAAAGGTTATTTCAAAAATATAACGGTCATAAAAGGCCGTTTTTAAAAGGAATTAAGACACATAACAATTATATGGGCGAGCCCCCTGAAGGCTACTGAAAGGTAGCCGTTTTTTGTTTATTTAAATTATATAACATTTTAATAATATACTATATTCATCAATACAATTAAGCTCTCATTAAATCATTGGATATTTGAAAAAAATTGTCAAATAAAATTGATTGACATATACCCCTATGGAGTATATACTTAAAATGGTGAAGAATATGAAAGAAAAAAAGAACAATCATAAAATAAAATATAAAAATCCAGAAGATAAAGCAAAAATAATTAAAAGACTAGCAATCATTGAAGGACAAATAAGAGGTATATCTGAAATGATAAATCAAGATAAATATTGTAGTGATATATTAATACAAATAAGGTCTGCCGAAAAAGCATTAATAAGTTTGTCTAATATTATTTTAGAAAATCATATGCGAACATGTATAACAGATGAAATAAAAAAAGGAAATTTATCCGCAGTAGATGAAATAATGGGTATTATTAAAAGAAACCAATAAGGAGGTATTATGACATTTACACCAACTCGTGAAGTTTTAGATTTAGGACTAAAAGTAATCTGTTTACAAATTACTGATTTAAATAACAAATCAGAAACGAAAAAATTTTTAGCTTTTAAAGAAAAAGCCTATAAAGCTTTAAAACAAAAATATCAAGAGTTTGATATAGAAACTGATTTAATTTTAAAAGGTTTTCATGAATTACATAAAAAACTAAATATAAAAAGAAGAAAAAACACTCCAATTAGTGAAAACATATTAAAAAGGTTTTTAAAAGAAGAAAAATTAAATGAAGACAATAAATTACTGACCTTATATAATATATTTACTTTAGATTCTAGATTATCAATTGGTATGTATGATATGGATAAAATAAAAGGTAATATTACTTTAAAAATAGATGATAAATCTTCATATATATCATTAGATGGTACCATTAAAAAATTAAATCAAAAACAATATGTTTATAAAGATGAAAACTATATTATATCTAGATTAGAAGTAACCCAAAATCCTAAAACAATCGTTGACAAAAATACCAAAAACATATTGATAACCATTGAGGGAAATGAAGCTACAAGTGCAGAATATATTATGGAAGTAGCGAGTGAAATTATCGATTTAATTACAACTTACTGTGGCGGTAAAGCTCAAATAATCTATAAATAGAAAATGAAAATGTCTAAAAAAGTAAATTAATTTACAAAAAAAGTTGTAAACTTTAAAGGTGTATGCTATAATCATTAATAGAATAGGAGGGGTTTTCCATGGAAAAATTACAAAAAATTAAAGTAAAAAAATCAAACGGGGAAGAAACCGAAGCAGAAGTATTATTATGTTTTGAATTAGAAAAAACAGGTAAAAAATATATTCTTTATACAATAGGCCGCAAAAATGACCAAGAAATGATTACTATAAATGCAGCTGAATTAAAAGAAAAAGATAAAGGGTATGAACTAAATACAATTTCAGATGATGAATGGAAAGAAGTAAAAGAAGTAATGCGTGAAATTATTAGGAATGAGGAGTGATAAAGATGGCTAAAGAAATACAAATAATTGATAAAAAAACAATATCTGTTAATGAAAATTATAAACCAAAACAAGTTAAAATAACTGATAAAATGTTTAAAAAGTTATTTGGCTTTATACGTAAAGTAGTTGATGGATTAAAGACAGTTCCATATGTACCAGGTGCAATATTCCAGTTAGCTAAACTTCACAAAGAAACAGAAAAAAAAGAATTAAAAACAGAATCCATTCCAAAAACGGAAGATAAAGAAAATAATATGAAAACACCTGAAAAAAGCTTTGCAGAAAGAGTTGCTGAACAAGTTCAAAAAGTTGTAGAAAAATCCGACAGGAAAAGAAAAGAAGCAGCAAAAAGCAAAGCAAAACCAATTAAAACAATTGAACCAAAAAAAATTAATGGAGTATTAAATTCAAAAGAAGAAAAAGAAAATGAACCCGCAACTCCCGTAGAAATTCCAATATCTAAAACTGATGAAGAATCAAAAGTAAAAAAAGAAAAAAAGAATCTAAAAGATTTAACTGTATTTGATACATATAAAGATTATAAATTTGCTTATTTTTGGAATTATAAATTTAACGAATATGAGGCAGATGTTTTAGAAAAGATAGCAAACGATTTAGCCAAATTTGCTGATGTAAATCAATTTAGGACCTTGCTTACAGAAGCTGATTTTAATAAGAAAAAAGCAAGTCAAATTAAAGCCAAAGAAATCTCTGAATTAACTAAAGCACATAAAGAAGAATTGGCTCAAGCTGAAGAAAGACGCAAAACTGATGTTCAAGCAGCAATAGATGAAAGGCAAGAAGAAGTCGAAACATTACAAAGAAAATTAGATGATGCTAGAAGCGAAAAACGCATTATAAATTCTAAATTAAAAGTAGTTACAGAAGCTCTTGGTGGAATACAAGAAAAAGCCGATTTAGTAGGAATTACAGCAATTAGTGATATTATTGAACGAGCTAATAAAAAAGTTCAAGGAATTGATGAACGTGCTAAAGAAAAAGCCGAGGTAAAAGAAACATCAACTCATGAAAAAATTGCAGAAACAAATTCTAGCAAACAAGAGAAAATAGAAACTCAAACAGATGAAATAATGAAACAAATAAATGCTGAAGTTTATGGTCAAGATGAAGAAAATGAATCAAAACAAGCAGAAGAATCACAACATAGTGATAGTAAAGAAGAAAACCCATTAATGAAGGAATTGGAGAATTTTGGTAATAGTGAAATAGAAAATCCTCAGATTTTCAGTTCAACAAACCCAGATTATTCAGGAACCATAACATTAGACAAAGAAAAGGGTGTTAGTGCAAATTGGAACTTATCACCATTAACAGATGCAAGTATTTTTGATAATTTAGCAACTCCAGAACCAGCACAAAAAGCACGAACTAGATAATTTTACGCAAAGATTTCAAAGCGCCAAAAAATTCTTGGTGCTTTTATTGTAATTTAAAATTCACTATGTTATACTATTATTTGTAGGAGGGGATAACTTTGGAACAATGGTTAGTTTGGTTAATTATTGTAATTTTACTTACTTTAATAGAAATTGCAACTATCAATTTAACAACAATTTGGTTTGTTGTAAGTGGTATTGTCGCACTCATAACATCATTATTCATAGATAATTATATTTTACAGTTTGGAATATTTGTAATATTAGGAGTTATTTTATTGATTACTACAAAACCTTTTTTAACAAAATTTATTAAAGAACATAAAGTTAAAACAAACATTGATAGAATAATAGGTATGACAGGCATTGTAACTGAAAAAATTGGTAAAAATGAAGACGGCGAAGTAAAAGTGGATGGTAAAAGATGGACTGCTTATGCCGATGAAAAAATAAAAAAAGATGAGTTAGTTAAAGTGTTAGAAATTAAAGGAGTAAAAATAAAAGTAGAGAAAGAAGGAAATAAATAATGTCAATTTTAATTGTTATTTTAGTATTAGTTTTAATAATTATTGTCCCTAATGTAAAAATAGTTCCACAATCAATGTGTTATATAATTGAAAGATTAGGCTCTTATTATGCAACTTGGACAAATGGCCTACATTTTAAAATACCATTTATTGATAGAGTTGCTGGAGTAATAAGTTTAAAAGAAAAAGTAAAAGACTTCCCACCACAGCCAGTTATTACTAAAGATAATGTAACCATGCAAATAGATACTGTTGTATATTATCAAATAACCGACCCAAAATTATATACTTATGGTGTAGAAAATCCAGTAAATGCTATCGAAAACCTAACTGCTACAACCCTAAGAAATATAATAGGAGAATTAGAACTAGACCAAACCCTAACATCTAGAGACATAATCAATTCTAAAATGAGGTCAATCTTAGATGAAGCAACTAACCCATGGGGTATAAAAATAAATCGTGTCGAAGTAAAAAACATTTTACCTCCACGCGATATTCAAGATGCCATGGAAAAACAAATGAGAGCTGAAAGAGAAAGAAGAGAAAAAATTTTACAAGCCGAGGGCGAAAAGAAATCAAGTGTTTTAATTGCCGAAGGTAATAAAGAAAGTTTAATCTTACAAGCAGAGGCAGCAAAAGAAGCACAAATTAAAAAAGCTGAAGGAGAAGCTGAAGCCATATTAAAAAGAAGTGAAGCCGAAGCTGAAGCCATAAAAAAACTAAAAGAAGCTGGAGCTGATCAATCTGTTTTAACTTTGAGAAGTTTCGATGCTTTAGCTAATATGGCCAATGGTCAAGCTACAAAGATAATTGTTCCATCTAACTTGCAAGATCTTGCAACCCTAGGAACAACACTTTCTGAAATGTTTAAAGATAAAAAATAAGGAGGACAAATATGTTAAGCACTTTGGATTTGCACATGCATTCTAACCATTCATTAGATGGTAAATTAGATGTTAATACTATATTAGATAAATGCGCTGAAAAAGGTCTTAAAGTAGTTTCAATAACCGACCACGATTCATGTGATGCAGTTTTAGATATTGATAAAACAAAATTTGAAGGTACAGTTATATATGGCATGGAAGCTGATGCTTTAGTTGGTAAATTAACTTATGACATCCTATGTTATGACTTTGATTTAGAACCAGTTAGAAAATGGGCTCATGGTCAGTATGGTACTTGTGAAAGTAGACAAACAAAAATATTTGATAAGCTATGTGAAATCTGTGATAAACTAGGTCTTAAAAGAGATGAAACTCATCCTTATCAAGCTGAAAGTGAATATGCTCATGCTGCTTTATTCAGAATGCTTTCTGCTATTCCTGAAAGCAAAGAATATTTAGATAATTTAAATATTAAAACTGTTACAGATTTATACCGCGAAGGAACAATCAATGAAAACTTTCCTCTATATATCGATATGCATCTAGTGTGGCCAAGTATTGAAGAAGTTCGTGATATTATTCATGAAAATGGTGGTAAAATCTTTTTAGCTCACCCATTTAAATATGGAAAAGATACAAATGCTGTAGACATACTAAATGCTTGCTTACCTTATATTGATGGAGTGGAAATTTGTAACGAAAGCACTGAAGAGCAAGTACAGTTCTTATATGACTTTGCTAAAAAGAATAACTTGTTAATGTCAGCCGGTAATGACTTTCATGGTAGTGAAAAACATTCAGAGCTAGGTGTCACAAACATCACCAAAGAAATGGAAGACGAAATATATACATGGGTTAATCAAACAAAACATAAAACATTAGTTAAAAGCAAATAATTAAACTATTTGCTTTTTTTGACATTTTTTACGCACCCACTATTTTAAAATATTTATAGGTGATTGAAATGACTTATAAATATCATATTTATGATGAAGTAATAACTATTTATTAGTATATTTAAAAGCTATCACCCATAAAATTATATGGGTGATATCATGCTGAAGGATTTGCGCACATACATTCTTGAAAATGAATTTAAAATAACAATATTAACTAAAAAAGTAGACATTGTAAATTATTTAGAAATAGACCATTTTGATGATACTAAAATAATTGTGAGATATGATAAAGGTATAGTTAAAATAAAAGGAGAAAATTTAACAATCTCTAAATTGCTTAATGATGAACTATTAATTTTAGGAAAGATAAAAGTGGTTGAATTTGAATAAATTAGTTAGTAGAATTTCCTTAAATATAAAAGGAAAAAACATAAATAGATTCATCAAAAAACTGAGAACTCGTAAAATAGAAATTTTATCTATAAAATATAAAAATCAAAACGAAGCCGATATCATCATCTATAAAAAAGATTATGAAACAGTTTTAAAAATAAAAAGTATATATGAAATAACCGAATTAGATGTCTTTGGATTAATAAAAATAAAAAGAAAAATAAAACTAACCAAACATTTAATAATTATAATTATAGTCGCCTTCGCACTATTCATGTTATTTACCAATATAATCTTCAAAGTAGAAGTCATACATTCAAATAAAGAAATTAGAAATTTGTTATTAAAAGAATTAGAAAAAGAAGGTATAAAAAAATATTCCTTAAAAAAATCATATAACGAAATAACTAAAATTAAAGAACAAATATTAAACAAATACCCAGATAAAATTGAATGGTTAGAAATTGAAAATAGCGGCACCAAATATACCGTTAGAGTAGAAGAAAGAGAAATTGTAAAAAAAGAAGAAAATAATAACCCAAGACACATAATAGCCAAAAAAGATGGCGTTTTAAAAAAAGTAATTGCCGAAAAAGGCGATATCGTTAAAGACATGAATGATTATGTAAAAAAAGGCGATTTAATAGTAACTGGCGAACTAATCTTTAATGAAAAAGTTAAAGGTAAAGTCAGAGCCGAAGGTAAAGCCTATGCTGAAGTATGGTATGTTACCAAAACAGAATACCCCTATGCCATGTATAAAGAAACCGAAACAGGAAAAGAAAAAGACATCTATGCCATAAAATTCTTAAATCACACCTTAGAATTAACCTTAAATAAATATAAAACCAAAAATATAAAAGAAGAAGAAATAATCAAACATAACCTAATTCCCTTAAAACTAGTCAAACAAAATCAAAAAGAAACCAAAGTAACAGATATAATTTTAACCAAAGAAGAAGCCATATCCAAAGCCAAAGAAAAAGCAACTAAAGATATAGAAAAAAAACTATCCAAAAACGAATACATCATCAGAAGTAAATATTTGAAAAGTACCGTCAAAGAGAGTATAGTAGAAGTAGAAATGTTTTTTGCGGTATATGAAGATATTACCGATTATGTAGAATTTAGGTGATGTATTTGATAAGACAAAGTATTATAGAAATATTAGGTCAAACCTGGCCAACCATATTAATCAGTAGTGTGATTGCCATAAGCATGCGTTTAGTATATTTAATCAAAAACAAACAAAAAATAATATTTTATAAAGAACTCCTTGCCTTAATATTTATCATCTATGTTTTGTGTTTGTTCTATGTTGTAACCTTTGGAGATGTCAGCTGGTCAAATTCAAATTTTATTCCATTCAAAGAAATGTTTAGATATTCCTTTGGAAGCAATCTATTTATCAAAAATGTGTTAGGAAATATCATAATGTTTATCCCATATGGATTTTTTATCTCATATTATTTAAAACTAAAAAAACCATTATCCGCATTTTTATTAATTTTATTAGTATCCGCATCCATTGAAACCACTCAATTACTAATTGGCAGAGTATTTGATATAGATGATATAACCTTAAATGTCATAGGAGGAATGCTTGGTTTTCTAATCTATAAATTAATAGACCTAATCAATGACCACCTTCCACCAGTATTGAAAAATCCCATAGTTTATAATATAATTATATTGTTATGTACAGCCCTAATGGCCTTGTATATGTTTAACTTAATAGAAGTGGGAGTATAGTATGAATAATTTTGAAATATTTAATGAAACAAATGAAGAAGTAGATTTAAAAGAAGAAAAAAACATAATAGACTTTGCCTTAAAACATGAAAATCTAACCAACGTTACTTTTAATGTCATATTTGTAGATAGTGATAAAATAAGAGAGTTAAATAAAACTTATAGAAATATTGATAGAGAAACAGATGTCATAAGTTTTGCCTTAGAAGATGGCGAAGCTAATATAAATTTTGAATTTGGTAGACTATTAGGAGATATTTATATATGTGTACCTAAAATGAAAGCTCAAGCTAAAGAATATGGACATAGTATCGCAAGAGAAATGGGATTTTTAACTATACATGGATTACTACATTTACTAGGATATGACCACATGACTAAAGAAGAAGAAAAAATAATGTTTGCTAAACAGGAGGAGATATTAAATGCCTACGGTCTCAAGAGATGATTTAAAAAAGAAAGGCTTTAAAAGACTATTTAAAAGCTTTAAATATGCCTTTGATGGTCTAAAATACGCCTTTAAATATGAACAAAATATCCTAGTTCATACATTAGCTACCATATTAGTAGTAATAGCAGGAATTTATTTCAAAATATCTCAAATAGAGTGGCTTGCTATAATTCTAATTATCGGTTTAGTAATAGCCACTGAACTAATAAACACAAGTATTGAAGCCACCATAGACTTAGTAACTAAAGAAACTCATCCACTAGCTAAAATAGCAAAAGATACTGCCGCTGCCGCTGTATTAGTCTTTGGTCTAACCGCCATCATCATAGGATTTATCATATTTGTTCCAAAAATAATCACACTAATAGGAGGATAAAAAATGCACACAGGATTTGTCAGTTTTGTTGGAAGACCTAACGTTGGAAAATCAACCCTAATAAATAAACTAGTTAAAACTAAAATAGCCATTACCTCAGATAAACCAGGAACGACTAGAAACATCATTCAAGGAATATACAATGATGAAGATTCACAAATAGTCTTTGTCGATACTCCAGGTATCCATAAACCAGTCAATAAACTGGGTAAAATCTTAAACAAAGGAGCCTATTATAGTATAGAAGATGTCGATATAGTATGTTTCTTAGTAGATGCCAAAGCAGGACTTGGTAAAGGCGATAAATACGTTATAGAAAAATTAAAAGATATAAATAAACCAGTAATTTTAATCATAAATAAAATAGATGGCTTATCAAAAGATGAAATATTTTTAAAAATAAACGAATATAAAAACTTATATGATTTTAAAGAAATAGTTCCCATATCAGCTTTAAAAAATAAAAACATAAATGAATTAATAAAAGTAATTAAACAGTATTTACCAGATAACATAAAATACTTTGATGATAATATAGTTACAAATAGAAGTATGCAATTTATGATATCAGAAATAGTTAGAGAAAAAATATTATGGTTAACCAAAGAAGAAGTCCCTCATTCAGTAACTTGTCTAACTGAAAAAATCATCAAAGATAAAGATAAAAACATCATAAATGTCGCCATTATAGTTGATAGAGATGCTCTAAAAAGAATAATCATTGGAAAAAACGGTCAAATGATAAAAAAAATAGGCACCTTAGCTAGAAAAGATTTAGAAGAAATATTAAACACTAAAGTATACTTAGAATTATATGTTAAAACAATTGAAAAATGGCGTGATAGAGAAAAATATCTATCAGAATTTAACTTTGGTGATTTTACTGAATAAAAATAATAAAAAATCACCAAAATATAAATAGGTGATAAAAATGAATAAAAAAAACTTATGGAACTTATTTAGATTGACAGGTAAAATCGAATACTATTTAAAATATAAAGAAGAGGATAAAAATGAACTTAGAAGAAGTAACGGGGATAATAGTAAATGAAACAAGCTATGGAGAAACAAGTAAAATATTAAATGTTATAACCAAAGAAAAAGGACTAATTTCCATGATGGCCAAAGGGTGTAAAAACTTAAAAAGCCCTTTAAGAAGTGTCTCATCTAAATTAACCTATGGAAAATTTATAATTTACTATAAAGAAAATAAAATATCTACATTAAAAGAAGTAAGCGTTTTAGATAACTTTAAAAACCTAAAAAAAGACATAACTTCTATCAGTTATTCTGCTTACATGTTAGAATTAAGTGAAGGTGTCATTAAACAAAATAATAATCCTCATATATTTGATTTACTAATACAAAGCTTAAAAAAAATAGATGAAGGATTTGACCCTTTAATAATCATGAATATATTAGAATTAAAATACTTAGAATTCTTGGGTGTCATGCCCATAATTGATTCATGTGCCATATGTGGAAAAAAAACAGGCATTGTAACCTTATCAAGTTATCGTGGGGGCTATGTCTGTAAAAACTGTTATACTAATGAATTTATGGTCTCAGATAAAACAATTAAATTAATCAGAATGTTTTACTATGTCGATATAAGCAAAATATCTAAATTAGACATCAGTCCAAAATCCAAAAACGAAATAAATCTATTTTTAGATGATTATTATTCAAGATATACAGGACTATACTTAAAAAGTAAAAGCTTTATTAAAAATTTACAAAAATTAACAAATTAACTTGACTAAGTTAAAAGAAAAACATAAAATTAATATTGAAAGGCGAAGATCTGCGTGGAAAACAGGGAGTCATATATTAGAAAGTGATTCTTCTAGAATAAATAAGGTGGAACCGCGGGCAACCGTCCTTATATTTCTAGGAGAATTTTTATTTAGGGAGGTAATTATGGAAAAATTAACAATGGAAAAATTAGTAAGTATTTGTAAACAATATGGTTTCGTATTTCAAGGTAGTGAAATCTATGGTGGACTTGCCAACACTTGGGATTATGGACCACTAGGAGTAGAACTTAAAAATAACTTAAAAAAAGCCTGGTGGAAGAAATTTATAGAAGAAAGTATTCATAGTTATGGAGTTGACGCTGCTATTTTAATGAATCCAAAAGTATGGGAAGCTTCAGGTCATGTTCAAAACTTTTCAGACCCATTAATCGACTGTAAGGAATGTAAGTCAAGACATAGAGCCGATAAACTAGTTGAAGCCGTAAATCCAGAAATAGATGGAGACTCTTTAACTGATGATGAATTATATGATTATATAATTAAAAATCATATCAAATGTCCAAAATGTGGTAAATCAAATTGGACTAAAATCAGACAGTTTAACCTTTTATTCGAAACAAGTAGGGGAGTTATCAAAGATGATTCATCAAAAGTATATTTAAGAGGAGAAACCGCTCAAGGAGAATTTGTCAATTTCTTAAACGTTCAAAAATCTATGAGAGCCAAACTTCCATTTGGAATAGGTCAAATAGGTAAAGCCTTTAGAAATGAAATTACCCCAGGAAACTTTACCTTTAGAACAATAGAGTTTGAACAGATGGAGCACCAGCTTTTCTGTAAAGAAGAAGATTCAATGAATTTTTATGAAAATTATAAACAAAAAGCTTGGAAATTCTTAATAGATTTAGGAATTAAAGAAGAAAATATCAGATTTAAAGACCATGAAAAATTAGTCTTTTACTGTAAGGCCGCATGTGATATTCAGTATAAATTTCCATTTGGCTTTGATGAACTCTGGGGAACTCATCATAGAGGAACTTATGACTTATCAAGACATGAAGAATACTCTGGAAATCAAATGAGATATCTAGACCCAGATACTAATGAAAAAATATTACCAACCATTGTCGAATCAAGTGTAGGAGCAGACCGTCTTGCATTAGCTATATTGTGTAACGCCTATGAAGAAGAAACGCTAGAAGATGGCACTACTAGAGAGGTCATGCATTTCCATCCTTTTATAGCTCCTTATAAAGCCGCTATTCTACCACTTGTCAAAAAGCATCATAAAGATAAAGCTTTAGAAATATATAATAAATTATCTAAAACATTTATGATAACTTATGATGAAACAGGAAATATTGGTAAAAGGTATCGAAGACAAGATATTGCAGGAACGCCTTTTTGTATAACCGTTGATGATGATACCATTAATAATAATACCATTACAGTTAGAAATAGAGATACTATGAAACAAGATGTAGTTAAAGTAGATGAATTAGAAAACTATTTAAATGAAAAAATAAAATTTTAATTTAAATGGAGAAAACTTATGATAAAACTAGTCAAAATAAACTTTCAAAAATTATTTTTAAAAACAAACATAAACATTAAAGAAAGAAGTTTAACCATTTCCAAAACATCTAAAAAAACAAGTTTTATAAAATATCATATTGAATATGAAAGAAATTCATATGATATTTTAGTATTAATATTAAATAAAAAATTATTAGATTTATTAACAGAAGGTTCATCAGGTGGAGTAGCTAATACTATAATAGGTAAAAAAGTAAATAAGATAAATACTATATCTATTAGTGAACAAAAAACACTATTTGGTAAAATTGTCGTAATCACACCTAATATTCCTAAAAGAACTAAAATAATCATTAATGCATCCAAACAAACAAAAAAACTTAAAGTTGAAAAAATAATTAAACCTCTAATTCAAAATAAAGAAAAACAAAAAATAATAATAAAACCAAAAACAGAAATAAAAAAAGAAAAACCAAATACTAAACAAAAAGTAGAAAAGCATAAAAAAACTAATAAACAACTCCAAATAAAAGCACAAGTAAAAAATACTAATATAAATAATAAACCCAAATATAAATTGCAAAAGAAAAATTCAAAGTTAGTTGCTATCTTTAGTACTTTTACAGCTTCTATCCTTTTTGGTATTGCTCTAGCAGCCATCACTACTAAAAAACTAATTCATGGATTGTTTGTCGCACCAGTTTTTGCCTTATTAAATCATAGAAAAAATAAAACTAACAAAACCTTAGTAAAAAAATACCAGAATTAATCACTGGTATTTTTTAAATATTCATCCAAACCTAAAGCAATTCCTCTCGCATAATCATTTGGGTTATCTATTATATTTTTAAGTTCTTTAACATTATCAATATATCCTAGTTCAAGTAAATAACTCTCAGCTGTATTATTGGAATTATAATAAGGATTCGCATCATATTTAGTATTACTTCCATCAACATAAGCATGAGTCGCTATGCCTCCAACTTCTCTAATCATATAATAGTAAGGTGTAATTCCATCATCAGAAAATCTCTGATAAATCCCATCTTCTGTTTTAAATTCTTCTTTAGTAGATGTACTGATATTGGCCTTTTTAGTTATGTTCTTAACAAAAGACTTAGCTAAATCAAACTTACTATTATCAGCTACATAAACTTCTAAACCATAAGTACTGCTCATGCCACCAGGCACATTAGAAGAATTATGATGAAGAGCTAAATTGAACTTAGATTTAACTGTATTAGCTGTAGTACCACTTCCCATTTTACCATAAGTAGGTAACTTAGAATTTTTACTATCTCTAGTCAATTTTACCTTATAACCTAGTTTTTCTAACTCATCCTTTAAAGCCTTAGAAACTGTAAAATTTAAATCAGATTCTTTATAAGCCTTACTGTTTGAACATTCTCCCAAATAATTAGGAACATCTCCATTCGCACATACTATCATACCTGCATCACTTCCATCATGACCAGGGTCGATAGTAATATCATAAACATCATCTGGCAATTTAGTGTTTTTAATATCAAACTTTAAAATCTCATTTTCTAGATATTTATCCCAGATAATATCAATTTTCTTATCAGCACCAGTTAAAGTGTAATACTCTAAATCCTTATATTCTGTCTTATTTACTAAAGGAAAATAAATATCTTCATCATCATTACTAACTTTAATCAATAAATAATATGTTCCAGTATTAAGTCTTTCTAAATTAATCCCATCATTAATATACTCGCTAGTTTTAAAACTATATTCATCATCATGTTTATCCAAATCCCAATTTATAATCATTTCCTTAATCCCATCAGTTAAGACTAGTTTAGGATTACTATATCCAGATAATTTAAAATTACCTTCAAAATTCATATGAATACCATAAATATCATAATAAGTAATATTACCTTTTTGACTATAATCAACCTTATCTAGAAATCTTTCTTTATATATAAAAGTAAATAATAAAATTAGGATAGTTATAATCAATAAAACTATAAAAAATTTAAAACTTCTTCTTTTTTTCTGACACTTTTTAACCATAAATCAAACTTCCTTTAAAATAATTATATCAAAATAAATCAAAAATTGAATAAATAAGTCGTATATATGTCTTACTTTACACAAAATAATAAAAGTATAAGCAAAAAGCATTTTCTTTTTCCAAAATCTATGATAAAATTAAGTATAGCAAAGTGAATATATTCACACACTAAGGAGGATAAATATGGGTTTGATAAAGAAAATCATGGGTGAAGAAGAAGATGTCTTTGCTGCACCATCAAACGATCAATATTATGATTTAAAAGCAGAAGAAGCATTAACTGAAGAAGGCGGAGCAAAAATGATATTGCTTGAGCCTAGAGCTTATTCTGAGTCCCAGCAAATAGCTGACCATTTAAAGAAAAGAAATACCGTAGTTGTCAACTTAAAAAGGGTTACCCCTGAACAAGCTAAAAGAATAGTTGATTTTCTAAGTGGAACAATATATGCGATAGGTGGAGATTTACAAAAAATAGGTGGAGGAATCTTCCTATGTACACCAAATAACGTTAGTGTTCAAGGAAAAATAACAAACGATACCGAAGGCAAAGGTATTCATGATAATAATAATATAGATATAGAGTGGTAAAAGAATATAGGGCGTATATCGCCGAGGTGAGGTCGAGTATATGGAAAAATTTACAAGAGTCATGCGTGGTTATGATCCAGATGAAGTAAATAACTTTTTAGATCAGGTTATCAAAAGAGTAGAAAAAATGATAGCCGATATAGATGCGAAAAATAAACTAATTGTCGATAAAAATGATGAAATCAGAAAATTAAAATTAAAATTAGAAGAAACAACCGCACTAAAAGAAAAATTAGAACAATATGAACGCATGGAAAACACTTTAAATAGAGCCATAATCATGGCCCAAAAAACCTCAGACCAATTAAAAATAGCCGCTCATCATGAAAGCGAAATAATCTTAGATGATGCGAAGAAAAACGCTAGTAGAATAGTAAATGATGCATTAATCAAAGCTGAAAAAATAGAAAATGATGCTGAAATGACTAAAAGAAATATTAATGTTTTAAAACGTAGACTTAAAAGCATCATTGAATCACAATTAGATATAATTAATGATATAGACAAATTAGATATATAAAAACATATGATAGAGAGCGTATATTAAAAAAGTTTAAAGAGAGTTAGTGAATGGTGGAAACTAATAACGATTTTAATATATAAATCACTCTTGATGTTTCTTTTTGAATAAAGTAGATAAGAACGGTAACGCGTTATAGTTATTGAGAGTATTTAAAAAATAAAATAAGGTGGTACCGCGGGAAAACTCGTCCTTAACTAAGGACGTTTTTTTATTGTTGAAATATGGTATGTATGTTATAATAAAAAGAAGGTGAAAGAAATGTTTAAATATAAAGATATTAATATAAATTATATTAGATATGGAAATATAAATAATCAAACAGTTGTTTTGTTACACGGCTGGGGTCAAAACATCCAAATGATGAAACCAGTCGGCGATAGCTTAACTGATAATGATGTTATAATAATTGACCTACCTGGTCATGGACAAAGTGAAGAGCCTAAAGAAGTATGGTTATTAACCGATTTTGTCCAAATGATTCACGAATTATTAACCTCATTAAATATAGAAAATCCTATATTAATTGGTCATTCATTTGGCGGTAAAATAAGTTTGTTATATGCAAGCATGTATAAAGTAAAAAAATTAATCTTGTTTGGAAGCCCATTTAAAGTCAAGAAAAATCCAAACAGTTTAAAAGTAAGAGCTTTAAAAAAATTAAAAACTATGCCAGGTTTAAATAAACTAGCTGAAACCATGAAAAAACATATGGGCTCAGAAGATTATAGAAAAGCCTCCCCAATGATGCGAGATATATTAGTAAAACATGTAAATACTGACATAACCGAAAACGTAAAAAAAATAACCTGTCCAACTATAATTATATGGGGAACTAATGATGCCGCAGTCCCAATCGCTGATGCCTACGAATTAGAAACATTAATCAAAGATTCAGCTGTAATTTCTTATGAAGGATGTACTCATTATGCTTATCTAGAAAGATTAGGCCAAACCAATTCTATCATTAAAAATTTTATAAAGGAGAATTAACATGACTAAAATATTTTTAATAACAGTTATTATCTATTTTATTTATACATTTTTAAAAAGCCAAGATTCTATGCACATGCTTCAGCAAAATAAATATAATAGAAAAAAAACATATCTAAAATGGCTAAAGAAAAATCCTAAAAAAGCTTTCAAAGATTATAGTATATTATTTATAGTCCTAAGCATATTTATTTTTTATGATAACTTAATATTATTAATGTTATGTTTTAACGTACTATATCTAATATTAACTGTAAACTTATTATTAGAAAGAAAAAAATCTCAAAACAAACTACCTCTTAAATATACAGCTAGAGTAAAAAGACTAACATTTACAAACATCTTAACCCACCTAATTCCAATCATCATTATGAGCTTATTTGTAGATGAGACAAATATAATTTACTTTTATTTAATCTTAGGTCTAATTGCATATTTAAATAACCTATATATTTTAGTGGCTCTATTAATAAATACCCCAGTTGAATCATTAGTCGGTTATTATTTTAAAAGAAAAGCAATAAATAAAATAAAAAGCATGAAAACCTTAAAAGTAGTTGGTATTACAGGCAGTTATGGTAAAACAAGTAGTAAAAATATTTTAAATGATATTTTGAATATTAAATATAATTCCATGCCAACCCCTAAAAATTTCAACACCCCATTTGGTCTAATGATTACCATAAATAATTATCTAGATAAATTTACTGATGTCTTTATAGCAGAAATGGGTGCTTGCCAAGAAGGAGATATTAAAGAATTATGTGATTTAGTTCATCCGAAATACGGTATAATCACTAAAATAGGTGTTGCTCATCTTGCTACCTTTGGTTCAAGGGAAAACATTCAAAAAACAAAATTTGAACTAATCGAATCTTTACCAAGTGATGGAATAGGTATATTAAATAAAGATGATGAGTGGCAAAGAAATTATAAAATAAAAAATAACTGTAAAATAAAATGGATAGGTATAGATAGTTTAGATGCTGACGTCATAGCTAAAAACATAACCCTAAGTCCTAAAGGAACAACCTTTGATGTTTATTTTAAAAATGATGATAAACCTTATAAATTTGAAACAAAACTATTGGGATACGCTAACGTGTATAATATTCTAGCCGCCATTGCCTTAGGCATAGAATTTGGCATGAATATAGAACAGTTAAAAGCCGGAGTTGCCAAAGTAAAACCTGTTGAACACCGCCTAGAATTAAAGAAAAATGGCGATATAAATATAATTGATGATGCCTATAACTCAAATCCAACAGGAGCTAAAATGGCTTTAGATGTTTTAAAAATGATGCCTGGAAAACATATAGTAGTAACCCCAGGTATGATTGAGTTAGGTAATGAAGAATATGAAAAAAATAAAATATTTGGAACACAAATTGCTGATAGTGCCGACGAAGTAATATTAGTCGGTGCAGAAAAAACAAAACCAATATATGAAGGCTTAAAAGAAAAACATTATGATGAAAATAAAATTCATATTATAAATGATGTTTTAAAAGCTTTCCCATTAATTCAAACATTAAAAGAAAATGAAACATATGTCTTATTAGAAAATGATTTACCAGACATATTTAACGAAAAGGAGTGATTTAAATGATTAAAGTTGGAGTTATTTTTGGTGGAGATTCAGTTGAACACGAAGTAAGTATCATTTCAGCACTGCAAGCTATGGAAAATATTGATGAAGAAAAATATGAAATTATACCTATCTATATCAGTAAAGATAGACACTTTTATACAGGTGCGGCTTTAAGAGATATGGATACATATAAATACTTTGATAACATGAAAAAATTTGTCAAAGAAATAACCATTTGCCGAAAAGGTAACGAAATTATCCTACAAAAAATAAAAGGATTATTTGGTAGAAATGTTAATACCATAGATGTCGCTTTTCCAATAGTTCATGGTAAAGGAGTAGAAGATGGCTCTTTAGCTGGATATTTAGAAACATTAGGTTTGCCAGTTGTTGGTCCATCAGTACTAGGTGCTGCTTTAGGACAAGATAAAGTCGTATTAAAACAAGTTTTAGAAGCCAATAATATTAAAACACCAAAATATATTTGGTTTTACGACTTTGAATATAATATGAATAAAGATGAAATAATAGAAAAAGTAGAAAGCTTAAACTATCCTGTAATTGTCAAACCCGCAAACTTAGGAAGTACTATTGGAATAAGTACCGCCCATAATAAAGAAGAATTAATCAAAGCGATAGAAGAAGCTTTAGAATATGAAAAGAAAATCATTGTTGAACAAATGATTCCCAACTTACAAGAATTAAACTGTGCTGTCTGTGGTAACTATGAATATATGGAAACTAGTTTCATTGCCGAAATGAAAATGAAACATGAACTTTTAACCTTTGAAGATAAATATCTAGGAGCCTCAAAAGGAAAAGGTATGAAAAATTCTAAAATGCCTTCTTCTATGTCGACAAGCGAATTTGATATCCCCGCTAAAATATCAGAAGAAATGACAAATCAAATATATGAAATATCTAAAAAAGTATTTAGAGTATTAAATTTAAAAGGTGTTTGCCGAATAGATTATCTAGTAAATAAAGAAACAAATGAAATATACGTTAATGAGCCAAATACAATACCAGGCTCACTCGCATTTTATCTATATAAACCAAAAGGAAAAGACTATAAAACCTTAACTGATGAATTAATTAAATCAGCTATCAAAGATTATAAAAATGAAATGCGTAAAACATCAAGTTTTACATCTAATATATTAAGTGAATATAATGGAACAAAAGGAATTAAAAAATAAAGGAGATATAATTTATGGATTATAAAGATACATTATTAATGCCAAAAACAGAATTTAAAATGAGGGGCAACTTAGCAGAAAATGAAGTTAAACAACGTAAAGAATGGGATGAAATGGATTTATATAATCTAATCAAAAACAAAAATAAAAACAATAAACCATTCATCTTACACGACGGACCACCTTATGCGAATGGTAATATTCATCTAGGTCATTCATTAAATAAAATATTAAAAGATTTTATCAACCGTTCTAAAATGATGGAAGGCTACTATGTAGAATATATTCCAGGTTGGGATACTCATGGACTGCCTATCGAACAAGCTGTTACCAATAGTGGTGTAGATAGAAAAAAAATGTCCATTGCCGAATTTAGAGAATACTGTAAAGAATATGCCTTAAAACAAGTAGAAACCCAAATGGAAGACTTCAAAAGACTAAATGTTATAGCCGATTGGGATAACCCATATATAACCTTAAATCCAGAATATGAAGCAAGACAAATTGAAGTATTTGCTAAAATGGCTGAAAAAGGTTTAATATTCCAAGGATTAAAACCAGTTTATTGGTCTCCAAGTAGTGAAACCGCATTAGCTGAAGCTGAAATCGAATATAAAGATAAAACTGACCCATCAATCTATGTTGCTTTTACTATTGTAGAAGGAAATGATTATGTAGATAAAGGAGATAAATTAGTCATTTGGACAACAACACCTTGGACCTTACCTGGAAATATGGGTGTCTGTGCTGGCCCAGAATTTGAATATTCTAAAGTAAAAGTAGATGATAATAACTATATTGTCGCAAGTAATCTATTAGAAGACTTAATGAAAGAATTTGAATTTGAAAACTATGAAGTATTATCAACCTTTAAAGGAAAAGATTTAGAAAATGTTATCTATAAACATCCATTTATGGATAGAACATCCCCAGTTGTAACCGCAGACCATGTAACTTTAGATACTGGAACAGGTTTAGTTCATACCGCTCCTTCATATGGTGAAGATGATTTCAACGTTGGAAAAAAATACAACTTAGGTATGGTAAATGGAGTAAATGATAACGGTGTTTTAAATGAAGAATCTGGAATGTTTGCAGGATTAACAGTTGAAGAAGCTAATAAAAAAATCCCAGAATGGTTAAAAGAAAACGGTTATTTATTAAAATTAAAGAAAATAACTCACTCATATCCTCATGACTGGCGAACAAAAAAACCAATCATCTTTAGAGCTACCAAACAATGGTTTTGTAGTGTAGATAAAATAAGAGATGAAATTTTAAAAGAATTAGATACCAATGTTAAATTCCATACAGACTGGGGTAAAACTAGAATATATAACATGATTAAAGATAGGGGAGACTGGTGTATTTCAAGACAAAGAGCTTGGGGTGTACCAATTCCAATCTTCTATAATGAAGATGGCTCAGCTATTGTTGATTATAATGTTATGATGCATGTAGCTTCATTATTTAGAAAATATGGCTCAAACATTTGGTTTGAAAAAGACGCTAAAGAATTACTTCCAAAAGGATATACTAACCCCGCTAGCCCAAATGGTAACTTCACTAAAGAAACAGATATCATGGATGTATGGTTTGACTCAGGAACATCTTGGGCTGGAACCTTATTAGAAAGAAAATTACCTTATCCAGCTGATGTTTACTTAGAAGGCTCAGACCAATACCGTGGTTGGTTTAATTCATCATTAATTTGTAGTATGGCTTATAGTGGTCATAGTCCTTATAAAGAATTAGTTTCCGCAGGCTTTGTCTTAGATGGTAAAGGCTTTAAAATGAGTAAAAGTATTGGTAACATTGTAAGACCAATGGATGTTGTTGGTAAACAAGGTGCGGATATCTTAAGACTATGGGTAGCCAGCGTTGACTATACTGAAGATGTTAGATTTAGTGATGAACTATTAGCTGGAGTTAAAGAATCATATAGAAAAATAAGAAATACATATAGATTTATGTTAGGTAACTTATTTGACTTTAATCCAGATAAAGATAAAATACCTTATGATAAATTACCTATATCTGATAAATATATGTTATTAGAATTAAATGATATCATTGAAAAAGTAATCAAAGAATACGATAATTATAACTTTGATGAAATTTATAAATTAATTAATAATTATGTCAATTCATTATCTAATTTCTACTTAGATTATACTAAAGATATTTTATATATTGAAAAATATGATAGTGATGAAAGAAGAAGTGTTCAAACCGTTTTATATGAAATCTTAACTTCATTAATTAAATTAATGGCTCCAATTTTACCTTATACATCAGAAGAAGTTTATAAATTACTTCCAGGCAAAAAAGAAAAGAGTGTTCATCTAGAAAACTTCCCAGAAGCAAAAACATATAAAGATGAAGTAGAAATAAAAGAAATATTCGAATTATTCTTCGAAATTAAAAACGATGTTTATAAAGCCTTAGAAGAAGCTAGAAACGAAAAAATAATCGGTAAATCTTTAGAAGCTAAAGTATTCTTAAATTTACGCGACGAAGATAAAGAAACATTAAAACCAATTTTAACAAAATTAAAACAATTATTCATTGTATCAGATGTCATCTTAACTCCAGATGAACTTCCAAAATATGAATACTGTGAAGTTAAAGTCCAAAAATTTGATGGCGAAAGATGTGAAAGATGTTGGAATTACTTTAATGAAATTGACTTAACAGAACATCTATGTCCAAGATGTCATGAAATTATAAACGAAGAAAACTAATTTAAAACTAGTTTTTTCTATTTCTCAAAAACGTGTCTAGACACACTTTTGGAAAATTAACTATTTTTATTCTTAATAAATTCCCTAAGCATCTTAGTTAAAGCTCTTTTTTCAATTCTAGAAACATAACTTCTAGAAATACCCATTTCTTTCGCAATTTCCTTTTGAGTTATCTCATCTTTACCATCTAAACCATATCTTTTAATAATAATTTCTTTTTCTCTATCAGTCAAAACATTAAAATATTTTTTTAGTAATTTCACATTATTTTGTATATGTATATCTAAAGCAAAATCAGGTTTATCGGTTTTCAAAATATCTAAAAAAGTAATTGCATTTCCTTCTTTATCAAAACCAATAGGCTCATCTATACTTATATTTTTATTATTTTTCTTATCTGACCTAAAAAACATTAAAATCTCATTTTCAATGCATCTCGCACAGTAAGTAGTAAGTCTAGTTTTATATTTAAAAGAATAGCTATCAACCCCTTTAATTAAACCAATAGTCCCAATACTAATTAAATCATCAGACATATCAGACCCATGGTCATATTTTTTCACAATATGAGCAACCAATCTTAAATTATGTTCTATAAGTTTATTTCTTGCTTCCATATCTCCCATATTGGCTAATTTAATATATTTTTCTTCATCTTCCTTAGAAAGTGGGTCAGGAAAAACATTATTAGAATAAGAAGCTGTAAAAAGATAAAAATCTTTAAATAGTTTCTTCAAAAAATCAAACATATCACACCTCTAATAAAATTATATGTGATAAAAAAATTATAATACAAAAAAAACTAAGGAATAATCCTTAATTTATATATGATTTATTATATTCATTAAAAAGACAAATCCCATAGAAGCAGTAACAAAACATAAAACCACACAATCTAAAAATGTTCTAGTTAAACTTCCGTTAGAAAAAGCAATACCTTGTTTAGTAGCTTTAGTTAAAGATTTTCCTTTACTTTGACTAGGAGAATTACTTTCTAAATCAGGCTTTGTATCTTCATCATATATTCTATGAAGTTCTGCTTGAATAGCTTTTAATTCAGCTAAATCAACACTGTCAATTTCTCTAGTTTTATCTAACTCATCATTACCTTCCGCACTATAATTAGTTTGATTTGAATTAGTAGAATCTTTTAACCCAGTATCATATCTTTTCTTATCGTGTAATAGTTCTTCATAAAATGAACTATTAGAATATGGCTCACTCACACTAGAATCACTTGTCACATAACCCATATCATCAGAAGTAGTTCTATCATCATCCCATTCTTCAAACAATCTTTCAATAGCTTCTAAATTTTGACTAGTTTTCACTTCTGGATTAACATCAGACATATGGTCATCCTGACCAAAATTATTCATTTTATCGTTCATCTTATGGCCTCCTATTAAAATAAGTATACTACAAATATAAACTATTTTCAATAAAAATACCATTAGTTGACAAACGCCTAACTACTTTTTATAATTTAGTACTTGACAATGCAAGGTAGTTGGAATATAATGTCAATAAAGAGGTGATTTATGAACTCACAATTTAAAAAAGGCGTTTTAGAACTTATTGTTTTAGTATCTGTAAATAAAAAAGATATGTATGGTTATGAATTAGTACTTGAAGTTTCTAAGGTAGTTGATGTAAATGAAGGAACAATTTATCCATTACTTAAAAGACTGACTAATGAAAATTATTTTGAAACATATATGCAAGAATCTACCGAAGGACCATCTAGAAAATATTATAAAATAACAGTATTAGGTAAAAGTAGACTAAAAGAATTAAAAAAAGCATGGCAAGAATTTAGTGATTCGGTTAATGAATTTATTAGAAAGAGTGATTGTTGATGAATAAAAAAGAATTTTTAAACAAATTAGAAAAAGCACTGGCAATATTAAATGAAAAAGAAAGAAAAGATATTATCGATGAATACAAAGCTACCATTGAAGAAAAAGTAAAACATGGACAAACAGAAGAAGAAGCAGTAGAAGATTTTGGAAATATAGATGAATTAGTAAGCGGTATATTAGATGCTTATAAAATAGACCCAGACTATAATCACAAAGAAGGAAATTTAAGTAAGTTTACTGAAGAAGGAGAAAGATTAATAAAAAAAGGTGCGAATAAATTAGCTGATATGACACGAGAATTTGCAGATAACATTAAAGATAATGATGCCGAAATGAATTTAAATCTTGCCTTTGAAATAATAATCAAAATATTTTTCGCATTAATTATTTTAGCTATAATAACAATTCCTTTAAGATTTATAGGAAGTATAGGATTTTCTTTGGCTGAAACATTCTTTGAGCCATTTAGCTTTATAATAAAAATAATTATCTTTATCCTTTTTATCGCTCTTTATTTAAGTATAGGATTCTTGATAATTATAAATTTATTTAAACAATATTTTAAAAAGGAAAATAAAACATTAGAATCAAAAGATAAAATAGATAAGCAAAATGGTATTCATAATTTAAAAAAAGATGAAACAAAAGCTAAGGAAGTTAAAATAATTCAAAGGACTGGTCCCACCGTTGGCTCCGTATTCTTATTAATCTTAAAAATATGGGTAATTATATTTATTTTGTTGCCATTATTTTGTATTGATATTTTTTCTTCATTAGGTCTAATACTTTCTATATTTTATTGGATAAAAGGTATCAATTTACTAGGTTTAACTTTATTGATGTTAGGTATATCATTATTATTTATATGGTTTACTATTATTATATTTAATTTAACATTTTCTAAAGGAAAAACAACTATAATTCCATTTTTTGTAGGCTTAATAATAACTGTATTTGGAGCGCTTTTCTTTATTGATATGGTAACAAATATCGAGTATATTAATGAAGCACCATTATATAAAAAAGAAATTATAACAAAAAATTTTACTTCAGATAATCCATATTATATAAATAGCACTTTAAACGGAAATATTACTAAAAAAATAGACAATACCATGAAAGATAATGAATTAATACTTAAAATTACTTACCATAAAGATGATACAATCATTGATATATATAATGAATCAGAATATGTTTTTTCTGATGATACTTGCACCTATAATAATACTTGTGAAAAAAACTATAACTACATATCTTTAAATTATGATTATAGTAATAATTATGAAAAAAATAGATATAACGAATTTATTGATAATTTAAAAGAAAATAAAATATATAATTATTCTAAATTAAATGAAGCAAACATAGCAATAATAGCAAATGAAAATACAATGAAATCAATTAAAATAAATTAAAAAACGCTTTAAATTATAATGCTATTTAATAAATATCATTTATGAAATACATCGCATATAGTAAACAATAAAAAATATTATACTAAAAAAATATATTAAAGTAGTATAAATGTACTTAATTATAAATTAATTAGTGTAACCAATTAAGGGCTAAAAGCTCTTTTTTTCATACCTAAAATTTGTTATAATATTAATAATAGAAAAGGGGAAAAATATGACAAATGAAGATGTATTAAATCAAAGGTTAAAATTAGAATTTTTAAACCCAGTTTATGATATTTTAGATGATGCAATAAAATATACTAAAGATAAATATAATTATCAAAAATATGACTTAGTAAAATTAATTATGATGATATATAACAAAGATTATTCATTTATAAGTAATTATAATGATTATAGAACTCAGTTTAAACTATTAAATGAATATTTTAGAAAAGAATTTAACCATAGTGTAATAACATTTTTGATGATAAAAACCGTTTTAAAATATAAAGGAACAGATAAATATGATATTATAACTTCCGATATAGCCCAAATAGAAACAATATTAAGAACAAAAAAGAAATCAAAACCAAAAGATTTATGTATTTTTTCATACCCAATCGAAAATGAAAAATATAATGATTTAATGATGGATATAGAAGCTAATGATAATTTTAAATATGCACTTGCCATCACATATGATAAAATCCAAAATACAAGAGATTAAATTTAATACTTAATGCACGCAGATAGATTATAAATTAATTTAATGACTTAATGCCCACAATTTTTACATAA
>CALVIB010000007.1 GCA_944329375.1 uncultured Bacilli bacterium
CATGCCATCACCTTCTAGTTTTTGTTTAACTAAATATATCACGAACAGTTATATTTGTAAATAACTTTTTGCAAACTCACTGTTTTTTTGCAAAGCAAATTCCTAATAGATAAAAAAAGAAACAAGCTCTCCACTCATTTCTAAATATTTTTATAATCCTTTATATAATCTACACTTTCTCAAAACTCTCATCATTAAATCAAAATTAGGTATTTGTAAATTATCGACAGCTAAATCATCATCTTTAATTACCTCTACTTTAGAATTCTTCATTAATTTATATCTAATAACTGCATCCAAAGTTGATTGAATATCTAAAATTTTTAAATTATCAACCACATCCACTTGTCTCATCTTAGTAGACCTAACAAGCTTTGGATGCGCTACTTCACTAATAACTTTAATAGTACTATCTTCAGTAGGTTTCATCAAATCTGGTTTTATATCTTTAGGTTTATCACTAATAAATTTTTTAACATTCTTTAAACGTTTACCCGTAATAACTTTTTCTTCTTTCTTACCTAAATCTATATCAACCATTGGTTTAAATAAATCTGGTTTACTGGTAATAATTGGTTTACTCCTCTCCTCAGGAAGTAATACTTTTTTCGATTTTTTTTCTCTAACACCATTCAAAACATTATCAACTCTATCTTTAAACGAAATTTTATTTTCCTTTGAAGTAATCACTAAATTATCCTGTTTTGAACTCTCTATAGGTTTTTTTAAAGCAAAAACATCATCTTCTACAGGAACATTGAGTGTTATAGATTCTAATTTATCCAAATCAAACTTAAAAGGTTTTAACTTAGGTTTACTAGTATTTGCCTTATCAGCCACATTAATATAACCAACCTTCGCACTATCTATCTCAATATTCTTAATTAAAGTATTTTTCTTAGTTTTTTCTAAATTATTAATTTCTTCCGATATATCTTCCGCAAGTGGTGTACTTCTTTTATCTAAAATATCCGTAACCTTATTAATACCATTTATAATTACAATCGCAATCACTTGTAAAGCAAATGTTCCAATTAAAAGTTGCATAAGCGTTAAAACATCACTATTAGAATAAAGTGCATTATCCGCATATATATCAATATCATTAGACCTAATAACCGTTAAAGTTAATACAAAAAGCATCTGTATAACCGCAAAAGCTGTAATATTTATAATCTTATTAACCCTATACATTTTTTTACTAAAAAAACTAAATAAAGCAATAATAGAACAAAGTACAACCACCACAAATAAAGTAATAAAATTAGGAAAATAAAGTGTCATAAATAAACCATTCATTAAATTATCAAATAGTTCAAATATAACTTCTCCACCAATATATAAAACAAATAAAATAACTAATAAATAAACAAATATAAAAGCTTTTTTTCCATGTTTCTTCTGAAGTAAAAATATAATCACAGGCACCAATAACAAAATAATAAAAAGTGGGTGCTGAAAAATATTATCAAATAAAACACCAAACTTTTCCAAAAGCGATAATTCTTCCAAACTCCCACCTCATTTCTATATAACATTTTACCATACTATACTGTTTTTTTAAATTTTTTTAATCCCTTAATCTTAGAAATTATCTTATCAGTAAAATCCTTACCGACAATATCTGAAATAGTATTTGATTTATATGCCACAAAGAAATAAATCAAAATTCCAATTACTCCATATAAAATAATATATAAAATAGAGCCAAAACGACTAAGAGAATAACTAGGAATAAATAAATTTAAAATAGAAAGTCCAAGTATCATAATTAAAGTGCACATAACAACTTTAATTAATGTCCTCATAGTCTTTAAATAACTAATACCAGTTTCCTTTTTAACCTTTATAAGTAAATAAATAGAAGCAATAGTATCAATACATATATTTAAACTAATAGTCGCATAATAAGCTTCTAAACCTAAAAAATTAAACAAATGCATAAATGGTACATTAAGTAAAATTTTAAATAATAAAGAACCACCTAAAGCTGTTATTGTCGCCTTAGTATTATTCATTGTCTGATTAGTATTAACCATAACAGAACAAATAGAAAGTGGTATTTGTGACAATATAAGTAATTTAAATATAGAACTATTAAGCTCATCATAACCATAAAATACTGTCCAAACCGCTGAAGACATAAAACTAATGCCAACAGATAAAGGAATAGTAACTAAAAATAAACTTTGTAAAGCTTGAGTTACCTTACCATTTACCTCTTTAATATTACGCACCGCATAAGCAGAAGCAATTGTTGGAATTAAACTAGTTATAATACCAGTAGAAATTGACATAACAATCATATTAAGTTTAGAACCCCAAGTTTGAATAACACTAACCACATTTTCACTTATAGTAGTTGTATAACCTAACCCAACAAGCCCCTTAACCACCGTAAATACATCAACCATAACATAAACTGATTGTAAAAGAGAAATAATTACAAATGGCATCGCATAAAATATGATTTTTTTAACCAAACTCTTATCAGTAATTTTTTTCTCTTGGAGTAAAGGCTTTTCATTTCTTTTTAAATCCTTACTTTTTTTAATCTTCAAAAACACATAAAAATAAGCTACTAAAGCTCCAGCTGTCGCTCCAAAAACCGCTACCCCAACAGCCGTATTCAAAGATAAATGAAATACTTTCAAAGTAAGAAAACTACCAGCCAAAATAACAATAACCCTAGCTAACTGTTCTAAAATATCAGCAATCGATGATACCTGCATAATCTTATGACCTTGTAAATAACCCTTAGAAACACTTAAAAATGGTACTACTAAAACAGCCGTTGAAATCACTCTAATAACCATCGTTACATCTTCTACCGTATTTCCTCCTTCAACGCCACCAATAATCATATTAGCTAAATTAGGGGCAAAAATAAATAAAATCAAAAATGAAATAATACATAAAATAGAAATAACCTTAAGACCTAGCTTAAATACCCTCTCTTTTGTATTATAAAACTTCATCTCATTATATTCACTAACAACCTTACTCATAGCTACTGGAATACCAGAAGTAGCTAAATTCAAAAACACATTATAAATTGAATAAGCATAACTATATAAAGCTCCACCTTGCGTTCCAATAATAGCATAAAATGGAATAACATAAACAAGGCCAATAACCTTACAAATAACAATTCCAATAACTGAAATTGCAGCTCCAGCTAAAAACCCAGTCCTCCTCATATAACCACCTACCTATAAACAATTAAAGCTGAAAAACAATAAATTTGTTCTTCAGATACCGCTACTGCAGTTGAAAATTTAATATCAATTATTTCAGGCTCTTCTTCTAAAATAAATTTATTAATAACATCTTCTAAATCCTTTTCATGACATTCATCAAAAATTTTTACTTTCATTATATCACCAATTAAAAATATAACAAATATACTACTATCAAAATGTCAAAAAAGAGGAAATTCCCCTTATCTATGACTAAAATATCCGCCTTTTTTAGGAGTCTGTGGTACAACAGTTCTTGGATTAATACGACCACTATTAGGATTTCCTCCTCTAGCTACTCTATTTTCCCATTGATTATTTGCATTATCAAACAAATTCAAATGAACATGAATACCTCCAGAACAAGCATCTCCAGTATTTCTTCCAGCCATTGAACCAATTCTCGTACTATAAGAAACCTTTTGACCAACTCTTACAGACCAACTAGATAAATGCCAATAAGAAGTAACATAAGAATGACCATTAATATTATGTTTTACATAAACTATATGATTACCACAAGATTTATTATAATCAAGTAAAATAACTTCCCCATCAGCAATCGGATAAACTGCATCTCCAGCAACACTACGTGAAAAATCTATACCAGTATGGAACTCTCCACCACCATATGAACGATAACCATAATCACTTGTAACATATCCCTTAGAAATAGGCATATAAGTTCCATTAACACTAACTAAACTACCACCTTTACTTTGACAAGATGTAACAGTATCATCTCCATCACAACCTCTATCTTTCATACTTTGAATTAATTTAATTTGTGTTTTATAAGCTTGGTCTTTACTAACCATACCAGATTGTAAAGTTTCAATTTCTTTATTAAGTTTAGCCTCCAAAACAGTAAGTTCTGATTGCTTTTTATTTAATTCTTCCTGTTTAGTATTAAGTTCCGCATTCTTTTTATCTAATTTTTTAACATCCTCGTTATAATCTTCAATAAGTTCTTCATTATAATCTCCAAGTTGCTCTGCTACTGAAATGCGGTAAATAAAATCAGTAAAATCAGTTGCTCCAAAAATATATTCCAAATAATTAGAATCCCCATTAGTAACTTGAACAAAACTCATAATATCTTTCATCTGCTCATCTTTTTTATCAATTTCCTTTTGAATATTATCAACTTGAACAGCAATATCTTCCATCTGCTTTTCAATACTAGAAATCTCAGATTCAACTTGATTTTTTTGAGCAGTCGCCTTATCTCTTTCAGCTTCTGTAAGTTCTTTTTCGCTCTTAGCTTTATTATAAGCTTCCCTATTAGCTTTAGCCTCAGCTTCTAGTTCATCAAGTGTTTTTTCCCTCGCATAACTACTAGAAATTACCATATTAAATAAAACAAGTCCAAGCATAATCATACTAACATACTTTAATTTCATCAAACCACCTCATTCTTTTAAAACAGCAACAGCTTTCTTATAATCAGACATATAATACTGTACAGTTTCCCAAAACTCTCTAGAATGGTCAAAATGTACAAAATGTGAAAGTTCATGAATAATTACATAATCAATCTCATGAATAGAATATTTAATTAACTTAGAGTTCAAAGTAACTGAATTATCTCTTTTATTACAAACTCCCCATCTTGTTTTCATACTTCTAATCTTAAGTTTAGGAAAAGGTATATCTTCATCAAACAAATTATAATTATATTCAAGTCTTTCTAAAAAAACCCTTTTAATCTCTTTCTTTAACCATTTTTCCAAAATCTTTTCATCTTTTACAAAAATTTTACCATCATCTACTTCTATATTCTCAAATGGTACTTTAATTATATCATATTTTTTACCAAGATAATAAAAAAGCTCTTCTTTTTCCATCTTTTTCCTTACTCTTGACAAAGCCTTACGTAAAAATTCCTTTTCATTATCCAAAATAATCTTAACTTCCCTTTTACTAGTTAAATAATTAGTTGTAACATAAATAGTCAAATCATCTTTTATTTTTATATAAGTATTTTTATTACTTTTTTTAACCACTAAAACCTTATAAGTTTCACCATCTAATTTATAATCAAATGTTACTTCCATCATACCACCACCAATATTTTATCACAATTAAAAAAAAGACAAAAGTCTAATTCTTAAAACAATTATTCATCAATCATTGATGTACAATGTGGACATCTTGTTGCTTTTATATCTATTTCACTCATACAATAAGGACATTTTTTTACTGTTGGTTTTTCTTCTTGCTTTTTTGTTCCCATATTTTTAACCTTATTAATTGCTTTCACAATACAGAAAAGGACAAAAGCCATAATTAAAAAATTAACCAAAGCTGATAAAAAAGCTGAAATAAATCCTGCAACATCTTGCCAGTGATATCTAGCCCCACCAGTAACCACATTTAAAATAGGATTAATAAAATTGTCAGTAAGTGATGTTACAATACCAGAAAAAGCTGTTCCTATAACAATACCAATAGCCATGTCAACCATATTACCCTTTAAAGCAAAAGTTTTAAATTCATCAATAAATTTCTTCATAAAACACACTTCTTTCTCAAATAAATTATATCAAAAGAAAAAGAAAAAAACTACCCGAAAGTAGTTTTTAAAGTAATGTTATAATTCCGCAAACTAACAATACTATTAAAAATGCAACAAGAGCGAACTTCCAAATATATTTCATCCATTCTTTATAAGAAACATTAAATATACTAAGTCCTGCAATTAAGAATACACTTGTTGGTAAAATAAGCATTGCTACTCCATAAACTGATTGAATTAATAATCCTGCAACAGAAAGTGCTACCGCATCAAATCCAGAAACAAACATTGACAAATCAGCAAGCAAATAATATAAATCATTAAAGAAGAAACTTCCTATTAATGTTGCTACTCCAGTAGTCATAACATTAAATCCATCTGTAAGTTCAAAAATTTTGGCATTTATAGTATCTGCTAAAGTTCCTGTTCCAGCATATGAAGCTTGATATAAAATATACAAAATAACACTAGCTAAAGCTGCAAGAATAGCTGTTGGAAGCCATTTCTTTGCACCTTGTGCAAAACTATCAATATAATCATTTAAACTAAGTCTATAAATCCAAGCAATAATACCTGATGCAATAACCATAGCTCCGACAAATTCAACATTACTCCAATATCCAAGTTCTGAAATACCACTTAATAAATGTTCAAAAATTGGAAAATCTTTAATTTCAATACCCATGATTGCTTCATGAATATCCCTAAATACTGTCGTACCAAAAGCATAATACCAATTATACATACCAATTAAACAAATGATAAGCATTAACATAAATATAATAACCATTGGTACCGCACTAATTTTAGCTTTTGAAGAAACTTTTTTAACTGGCTTTGAAACAGCAAAAGCTTTTGTGTTAGATTTTGTTGTCTTCTTTTTACCAGTAGATTTGCTTCCAGTCTTTTTAGTCGTTTTACTACTATTCTTTGCTGTTTTACTAGAAGTATTTTTCTTAACTGTTTTAGTAGAAACTTTAGAATCTTTTGTCTCCTTAATTTCTTCTTTAACTTCCTTTTCAGTTTTATTTATTTTAGCCTCTTTTAATTCTTTTTTCATATGTTTTTTACTAGAAATTAAAACAATTACCGTAAATATAATAGTTAAAATAACTAATAAAATTACTTTTGCAACAATCTGATTACTCATATCTAAACCTAAAAGATTTGCAGTATATCCTGTAATGTTAAAACCATAAGTTGATGCAATAGAACCAACAAGCATAGCTCCAACAGTTGAAGCAACTACTGTAATTTTATCGTAATTCATTGCAAAAAGCACGGCTGCAAATAAAGGTACCAAAGCAAATAAAGGTAAAATTAATCCTGTCACTGAAGAAAGTACAGCAAATAAAATAACTGTTAAAATTAAAAATCCTCTCTCCTTACCTTTAAAAGCATGACCAATACTATCAGTAACTTTTTCTAAAGCACCTGTCTTTTCCATAACACCATATAAACCACCAATAGTAACAAATACTAAACCATATAAAATAAAAGTAATAAATGCATTTATAGGTGTATTGAATAGGTCAATTAAACCAACAGGGTCAATACCATTCGTCGTAAGTTGGCCATTTGAATATGTACCTACTGGAATAATCCAACTCAAAATCACATAAATTAAGAAAGATATTCCTAATACCTTAAGTAATCTTTTTTTCACTTTTCTCTACCTCCCATAAGCATTATATCAAAAAAGCCTTATAATATAAAGCTTTTTTAAAAACTTTTCATCACTTTTTCACAAATCAACATACCTATGCTATAATGAAAAAGGTGATTTTATGAAAACATTTTCTTATTCAAACACTAATAAACGCTACCACACCTTAGATTATTTTTATAAACAAAAATTCGGCGGGAAAGTATGTAAAATAAGCCTAAACGCAGGATTTACTTGTCCTAATATCGATGAAACATTATCTAAAAACGGATGTATATATTGCTCAAAATCAGGTAGTGGCGAATATGGTGGAAATCCTAAAGAAGATTTAATAAAACAGTTTAATGAAATTAAAAAAGTCATGAATAAAAAATGGCCAAATGCAAAATACATAGGTTATTTCCAAGCAAGAACAAATACATATGCCCCTTTAAACATATTAAAAGAAAAATATGAAACAATTTTAAAACAAGATAATGTAATCGGATTATCAATCGCCACAAGACCAGACTGTATAACAGATGAATGTTTAGATTATCTAGAAAAATTAAATAAAAAAACATTTCTAACAATAGAATTAGGTCTACAAACCATCCATGAAAAAACATCTAAAATAATCAATAGATGTCATGATTTAAAATGCTTTGAAAATACATATAAAAAATTAAAAGAAAAAAATATATTCACAGTTGTTCATATAATTAATGGTCTTCCAGGCGAAACCAAGGAAATGATGATAGAAACAGTCAAATATTTAAACAAATTAAAAATTGATGGAATAAAAATACATATGCTTTCTATTTTAAAAGATACACCATTAGAAAAATATTATAAAATAAAACCTTTTCATATACTAACCAAAGAAGAATATATTGATATAGTAATTACACAATTAGAATATTTAAATCCTAAAATTGTCATCCAAAGACTAACAGGCGCCCCTATGAAAGAAGAATTAATAGCACCCTTTTGGACAACTAAAAAAATCGATGTCTTAAATAACATCGATAAAGAAATGGTCAAAAGAAACACTTATCAAGGTATTAAATCTTAGCTCTAAAAATAAAATTACCTGTATCAGCACTCATAAAATAACCTTTATAACTTGCTCTAACTAAAGTGTATTTTGAAAAATTATTTTTCTTTAACCTTTTAAGTTTTTTCTTAATTCTTTTCTTAGTTTGATTATTAATTATAATAATCAACTTTTTTTCTTTCAAAAAAAACTTATATCCTAAAAAATTAAAACCTTTTTTCATATCGTATATTTGTGTCTTTTTATTTAAAGATAATTTCAAACCTTTTAAATATTCTTCTATTTTCTTTAAACAAAATTTCAAATATTCCTTATCATGATGAAATAAAATAAAATCATCCATATAACGTATATAACATTTTATACGTAGTTTTTCCTTAATAAAATGGTCTAGTCCATTCAAATAATAAACCGCTAAAATTTGACTGGTTTCATTTCCAATAGGCAAACCAACACCTTTTTGATATCTTGGAAGTCTAAAAAGTTCAGTCTTCTTTTTTTCTAAATCACTAATATTTTTCTTCTCTAATTTACTTATTTCATCAGCAATTATTTTATCAATAGACTTATTAACATTTAAATTATCTGTACTAGAAATAATTTCCTTTAAAATATTAAGAATATCTTTATCATCAAATTCCTTAGATAATTTTTCAAATAAAATCTCATGATTTATATTATAAAAATATTTACTAATATCACATTTCAACACATAAAAATTATCATAGTTCATTTTCATTTTATTAATATATTTTTTTGTATAATAAATTCCCATCTTAGTCCCCTTACCTTTCCTAGTAGCAACATTCATATCAATCAATTTAGGACTAAGTGTAGGAATTAAAATATATTTACTAATTAAATGATTAATAATTTTATCTTTCATATTTTCACTCATTATTATACGGTACTTTGGTATATTAATTAAAAAAACACTATAATTACTATGTTTATAAGTTCTATCTTCTAAAAGTTTCAAAACATAAACAACATTAGTAGAAAAAGCTAGTTCAAAACGAACTAACTTTTCTTTATGTCTAGTATTGGAATATATATTTTTATAAACATCCATTATCTTATCAATAGATAATATTTCATCATATTTAATCATTTAATACCAACACTAACTAATTTATAATTATTATTAACCTTTTCATAATTATAAACTTGCATTGTTCCTTTATCCAAAATATTATTTAACTCATTTTCATTATATGTACCTATTTCGTTATCATTTAAATCATAAACCTTACCATTTTCCACATATCCAGCCATAACATCAAGTTCCAATTTATCAGTTCCACTATAACCATATAATTTTGTCACATAATTTTTTGTACAAGAAGAATTTTCTCTAGTAATTTTATTATCATTTAAACTATACTGATAACCTTCAAACACATATTTAAAATTTAAAGGTATGTATTCCTCATCTATTACCTTTAAAGCAGAAGATTTATAATCCTCTAAACTAATTGAATCACTCAAAACACTATCGTTTTTCATTTGTCCAAAAATTAAATAAAGTAAAACCTTATCATCTATTTCTGATATTCCTAAATTATTATTTATTTTTATAACCTCTGTACATTTATTATCACCATGATTCTCATATAATTTTTCTACAACTTTATGATTAACAGGAGAATTATCTTTTATATCCCCTTTATCCATCAATATAAATAAAGAAACAATCACAATAACAAATAAAACTACACATAAAATTATCTTAACACTCATTATCTTCTTTTCTTTTGAGCCCATAAGCCATCCTCCTTACCTCTAATAAAAATTTACTAATAACCTCAAACTGATGCTTACTAATTATCTTTTTATCATAAGACACCCTTACATAAAAATCACACATAGATAATTTAACAAGTAAATCTTTCAAATATTTTTCCTTAATACGCATACTATCATTTATATTATAAGCAAATATACATTCAATTAACTCATAATTATTTTTTTCAATATTTTGTTTTAACACAACTTCTTTTTTAGGATAATTAATTAAAATTTTATTAATATAATTAATTGTTTTATATGTATTATTCAAAACCTTAAAATTGTAATTCATAAGTAAACCTTTCATAAATATATTTTACTAAAATAATTGTGATAAGGAAAAACATTTTCCTTACCACCAATATAGCAAATAGTCATATAAATTAACAAAGTTATATAACGTCTATATTATTTTTTTAGGTATAAAACCAGGAAATTAATCTTGTTTCCAATCTAAAAGACTATTACTTATGTAATTACTTCCTCTCATTATAAGTCCAAAAACTCTATAACACTCGGTTCACTAGTAAACAGTTACTAATTGTAGTAGGAAATTGGGCGGACGCCGTTGCCATTACTAACTCCAGGATTGCCAAGAGAGCCAACAGCAGTAACATCAAAAACATTAGCATTACTATCATTGTTAAAGAGCGACGGCATAAAACACTATCCACAAATTAGATTAATCCCAAAATAATTGTGTGGCTGAGGGAAAACCCTCACCACTAATATAGTTATAATTTTATAAATTATAAAAAGTTATAAAACATCTATATTATCTTTTTAGGCATAGCCAGGGAATTAACCTTGTTTCCAATCTAAAATCGATTATTACCCATGTAATTACTTCCTCTCGTTATTAGTACGTAACCTTATAACACTCGGTTCATTAGTAAATAATTACTAATTGTAGTAGGAAATTGGGCGGACGCCGTTGCTATTATTAACATTGCCCCAGTTGTTGAGCTCTCCAGAAGAAGTAACGTTGAACTCGTGTGCGTTGCTATCATTGTTAAAGAGCGACGGCATAAAACACTATCCACAAATTAGATTAATCCCCAAATTTTTTAAAATTGGAAATTGGGCGGACGCCGTTACTATTGTTAACATTGTCGTTGTTAAGCTCGCCAGTAGAAGTCACACGAAACACGTTAGCGTTATTCCAATTGTTAAAGAGCGACGGCGAAAAACACTATCCACAAATTAGATTAATCCCCAAATTTTTATCATAATTGCACCGTGTCAAAAATGAAGAGTCATTTTTGACAAAAACTACTCACACAAAAACCTCACAGTTGTTTCTTACGAAACAACATATGGATCTTGCATTGTTCCTGTTCCAGTAAATGTCAGATTATCAGTTTTTAGATTGACAACTGGGCGGACGCCGTAACTATTGTTAACATTGTCGTAATTAAGCTCGCCAGCAGAAGTCACACGAAACACGTAAGCGTTATTCCAAGGTGAAAGAGCGACGGCGTAATAGTCCAGTAATATGTTCCAGTATATAAGTAAAATAATATGTTCTGTGAGCCTGTTCTTCCTCCAGCCATACTTACTTCATCAGCTGTTATTAAGCCTACTGGTTTTGTTAATTTTCCATTTCCTTTTACTGTTGTAACTGTAAACTTATCATTCGCCTGTGGGCAAATAAGTGATGGACTTATACTTGAGCCATTCCAATTATAAAATCTTGGATAACTATACATTGTTGGAGTTACTCCATATCCTTCCCCTACATATGGCGATGCTTTATATGTTGATAATTCTCTATTATTACAATATATTGCATCTTTTGATATTATATTATCTACTGATGATAAATTACTATTGTACCAATCTTCTAAATATGTTTTCATTGTACTATCCACTTCATTCGCATGTGCTTTTTCATAAGATGTACTTGACCATTCTACTGCTTTTACACTCATTGATGTCGCTGATACGTATTTCTGAACATGATTTAATCTTTGACATGTTCCATTTTTATCTGTAATAAAACATGTATAATACATTTTATCATTAAAATTATCTCTATATTCTGTTATCGTTGCTTGCATTAATTCTCCTGATAATTTAAATGTATTTGTACTTTTATCAAATGTATAACTTGTACCGTAATAATACTTGGCTGATGAATTTAATCCTGTATATGTAAACGCTGCTGAAGCTTCACTAATTTGATTATCACTTGGGTCTCCATACATATATCCTACATATGCATTATCACTCCACCAACTATTAAAAGCTTTTGTTCCTACTTGCCTATTACTACTTGCTTCCCCATTCGCATGACCACTTGTTCCATCATATATTATTCTTAATGTTCCATCTCCATTTATTCTTATTATTCTAAAGTATTTATCAGCTAGTTTTATGTAATTACCAGCTACTGCTCCCCTATAATAATAACTCGTTCCATCATCATCTTGAGCCGCATACATTCCCCTACTAGAATTATCATAACTTTTTACACTTGCCGTGTAATTATATTTAGTTAGTGTATAGGTCTTAGCTCCCGTAGAAGAATTTGTACTTACTGTCATTCCTACTACTTTATACATCGTTGTTCCAGATGTATTTGTACTTCCGATTATATAATAGTCTTTTCCATCACTAAAATCTATTGTTTCTGGGTCAACCATTTTTGCACCACTTAATGTATAATAACCTGTTGTAGAATTAAATGTATAACTATTAGATACATAAAAATATGTACTTTGCGTTATTGTTGATGTATTAACCGCATGATTTTCACTATATACTATGGCTGGCGATGTTTTAGTAAAATCTGGCGCTCCTTTTTCCTCTATCTTTTGCTTAGCTGTTTCTACATTCGCTTCCTGCATCTCTGTCGCTATTACACAATCTGATAAATCATCTATCCCATTTTGTTTGCAAAATGTCGTATATCTTATTGTCGTACTTTTCGCCATCGATTCACTAACATTTCCTGCACTATCTTCTACATATGCTGTTACTAAATAATCCCCTTCATCTAAACCTACAAATGTATAATTTGGACTATCACTTTCTATATAATCTTCTCCATTATTTTTACTATAATAATATTTATATACTCCACTATGATTATCATTTGCTTCTAATGTTATTGTCATTGTATCTTCAAGTGGCTCTAAAGTCATATTAGTAAGTGTTGGAACTTCACTATCTACTTTATAACCCTCTGTACATTTTACTGTTTCATTTCCTTTTCTATCTTTTATTAATACACACAATGTCTGATTATTATTAGATGAGGCAAACTGATATGTTCCTTTTCCTTCTGTTAAAGCTAAATTGGTATTTGGCTCACATGTATCATTAGATGTTACACAATATTTACTTTCACTTATTCCTCCTGCATCTTTGGCTATAATATTTATATCTAATCCTTTATACCATCCATTGTTTCCTTTTATATTATTTCCTATTTCAAATTTTAAATCTGGTTTTGTATTATCTAATGTTTTAAATTCTTTTGATGAAAATACTACTTCTCCTTTTGTATCTTCAGCTTTTACATACATAACATAATTTGTATAAGGTATTAAATGATATATTGTATACATATTTTCTGTACTTTCATACCATTTATCATTATCTAATGAATAATAATATTTAAATGCGTTACTAGCATTTATATCTGCTTTTACAGATGTCTCTGAAATATCTAAATCTATTCCTTTTATTGCAAGTACATCCGATACATCTGTATCAGCTTCTGAAAAGTTTGACGAATTTCCATTTTGTAAGTAATTTAAATTCATATTAAATATAACACTTTCCATATCTGGCTGTTCAGTAATATTTTCATTATATTTCATAATGACATCAAACTTTGTAGATTCTCCTTGTTTTAAAACATCTCCAGACATAATTCCATCTACTTTAAATTCTATTATATCTTGGCTATCCATATTTATTTTTATACTATCTAAAATAGCATCTAAGCTTCCTAAATTTGATACTGTAACTTCATATGTTATTGTATCTCCTGGAAGATAAAAATTAGCTTCCATATTTGCATTCAACATATCGAATGTATGATTCACATCTTCTGCATTTCCTACTTTAGTTTTCATTTGTAAATCGGTTATTTCTATATCCCATTTACTTGTTACCATACTACTTCCTTTTATTTCTAATTTACTTGAAAATGCACTATATCCTACCATCATTATTAATAATATACTTATCAGGCCTATTAATAATATATTCCTTTTATGCCTTTTTCTAATATTTTTCATTCTATTCTCCTTATCCTATTTTAACTACATTATACTCTCCCCCACGTTTTTAGTCAAAAAATTTTTGACATTTTTTTACACCAACTATACAATTAAAAAACTTTATAAATAAAATAAAGTCTTTACAAAAAAACATAAAACAATTCCAATTATTAAAGGAATAATAAAAGATAAAATAACCCACTTCCATTTTCCTGTTTCCTTTTTTATCGTAAATAAAGTTGTTAAACAAGGAAAATGAAACAAAGAAAACAACATCACACATATAGCTGTCACATAAGTCCAACCATTACTAACCAATAAATTCTTAAGCAAACTTAAATCATTCATATCAGTAATCATACCAAGTGACATATATCCCATTATCATAATTGGAATAACAATTTCGTTAGCTGGAAAACCCAATATAAAAGCCATAATAATAACTCCATCTAACCCAATAAATTTTCCAAATGAATCAAAAAATTCTGAAAATATTTTAAGTAAACTAATTCCATTAACACTTAAATTAGAAAAAAGCCAAATAATCAAACCAGCTGGAGCTGAAACAATAATAGCTCTTTTTAAAACAAATAAAGTTCTATCAAATATAGACCTAACCAAAACTTTACCAATTTGTGGTATTCTATAAGGTGGTAGTTCCAAAGTAAAAGAAGATGGTATACCTTTTAAAATAGTTTTAGAAAGAATTTTAGAAACTATAAAAGTAAATATTACCCCTACTAAAATAAACAACATTAATATAAAAGCTCTCATTAAACCAGAAGAATTATTAGTAACTAAAAACATTGTAATTAATGATATTAAAAGTGGAAATCTTCCATTACAAGGAACAAAACTATTAGTAATTATAGCAATTAATCTTTCCCTAGGAGAATCAATAATCCTAGCTCCAGTAACTCCAACCGCATTACAACCAAAACCCATAACCATAGTTAATGCCTGCTTGCCACATGATGAACACTTTTCAAATGACTTATCCAAATTAAAAGCAATTCTTGGAAGTAACCCAAAATCTTCAAGTAAAGTAAAAAGTGGAAAAAATATTGCCATAGGAGGAAGCATAACAGCAACAACCCAAGCTAAAACTCTATATACACCATGAACAAACATATCAGTAATCCATATAGGAAAATGAATATTTATTAAAAAATCATATAAAATATCTTCAAATATAAAAAACTTTTCATATAAAAAATCAGATGGTATATTAGCCAAAGTAATTGTAATCCACAAAATTAAAAACAAAAGTAAAAGCATAATTGGAATACCAGTCAACTTATTAGTTAAATATTTATCTATAATTCTTTCTTTTTTATCATAATTTTTCTTATTATATTTAACAGATTTTTCACAAATTTTAAAACTTTCTTCATTAACTTTTTCAGTCATTAAAACTTCTATATCATCATAACCAATACCTTTATTCCTAAATTCATTTAAAATATCCTCTTTAATATATTTGGCTTCTAAATTTCTCATTAGATTAGTTTTATATTTAAAATCAAAAGCATTTATAAAACTATAATCATTAGATAAATATTTTAAAATAACATTTTCACTATTTACAAAATTAGAAGGAATAAATCTTTTTAATTTATCAAAATCTTTAACTATAAAAGCATCATAATCAATCTTCTTATATCCTTCTTTCTTAAAAGAAACATCTCTTAAAATTTCTAATAATTCTTTAAATCCCTTTTTATCTCTCGCAACCATTCCAACAACAGGAATCTTTAATAATGAAGATAATTTTTTTAAATTAACCTCTATTCCCTTTTTTTTAGCTTCATCTAACAAATTAACACAAACAACCACTTTATCTGTAATTTCTAAAACTTGTAATACTAAATTTAAATTTCTCTCTAAAGCAGTTGCATCACAAACTATAATAAGTGCATCATAATCATCAAAATAGACAAAATCCCTAGTTACTTCTTCTTCCTTCGAATGAGCAAGTAATGAATAAGTACCAGGTAAATCTTCAAATTGATAACTAATCCCATTATAAACCTTATATCCAGTAGCCTTAGCTACTGTTTTTCCAGGCCAATTACCAGTGTGTTGCCGCATTCCTGTTAAACCATTAAAAATCGTACTCTTACCCACATTAGGATTTCCTATTAAACCAACTCGCATCTAAACGCCCCACTTCATTTCAATCTATTATATGAAATAAAAAAGAAGATGTTAAAAAAGAAATCAATCTTTAAATAAATTGATTTCTTCTAATGATAAACCAGTAACTTGAGATATTTCTTTTTTATCTAATCCAATTTTTACCAACTTTTTTGCTATTTCAAGGGCCTTTTCTTTAGAACCTTCATTATGACCTTTTTCAATTCCCTGTTCAATACCTTGTTTAAAACCTTTAGCCTGTCCTTCCTTAATAGCCTCCTCATGGTCAACCTTTTTCATCCATTCATCCATCTCATCTTTATAATAAGCACCTATAATTTCATCATCTTCATTTAAATCATCTATTATCCTCGCCATATTTTCTAAATCCTCATCTCCTTTAGCTAACTTCCATAATTCTTTCTTATTAGTAATTTGAAACATTACCAATATTTTTTCCACTTTTGTAAGCTCACTATTAGTATAATACTTTTCTAAAGGATTTGCCATATTTATATGTATTCTTTTAAAATTTTCTTCATCAATAAATGTACAATCTTTATTTCTCATAATAAATTCTTCAAATAATTTATCCCCAAATCTTCTAACTGTATTAAAATTTATTTGAATAATCATATTATTATCAATATTTTCTCCCTTTTTATATTTTTGATAAGCAATTTTATGATGATATAAATTATTTTTACCAATCATACTAAAGCTTATAGACTTATTTGCTTCTATATTAATAATAGAACCATCCACATAAGCAAGTATATCAGTGATTTTAACCCTTTCATTTATTTTATCTATGGGAAGTTCCGTATTTATAAAGTTTAAATTATCGTAAATAAATCTAGGGGAAAAATTTGTTACCTCGCTTATAATTAAAGAAAGTAACCTTCTAAACTTAGGATTTTGAACAATAGATTTAAAAGCTTGGTCAAACATTGAATCAATATATTCATCATTACGTACTGATTTATCTAATACTAAATTCATAAAACTCTCCTTTAAAAAAGAATAGTTCAAAACTATCCTCTAAATATAACATACAATTTTTTTGTCAAAATTCCTTTTAAATTTAAAAAAATGATATTTAAAATACCATTTATCTATCAATAAACCAATTACCAGAAACATCACAACAACTAGATGAAGGAGCTGGATTAGGCTCATCCATTTTTATTAAAACAGGAACATGAAAAGCACTACCAAATCCAATACAATTACCAGGTTGTAAAATTCTAATTCTTTTAACTATCTCACTAGTAATATTAGGTACCATATCTATAATATACTGAATATCTTTAGGATGTAGCATTTTAAAAATCAAAAAATTACTACACTGTGAAATAGAATTTTCTGATAAATCAGAAGGTCTTTGCGAAATAAGGCCTAAAAGCACTCCATATTTACGCCCTTCCTTAGCAATTCTATCAAAAATATTATAACCAAGTAAATCTATATCATTATCATTTTGAACATATCTATGTGCTTCCTCCAAAATAATATGAAAAGGAAGACTTGCTCTTTTTTCTAAGTTTTTTGCATAATCAAATAGTAATTTAGAATAAATCTTTGTAATTGTTTTAGCAAACCTATCATCCACATAATTAATATTAAAATTAATTACTTGTGCTTTTCTACCATTTGAAGTCATAAGTAATTCCTTAATATATTCATCCTTAGTAACATACTTATCACATTCAAAATATTTTGCATAATCCCCATTAAGTAAAGTATGTAATCTAACTTTTAAAATATTACACTCATCATAAATTTTATCACTAATTAAAACCCCTTCTGAAAGCAAAGCAAAATCTAAAGCTAATTTCAAATCTTTAAGTCCATATTTAAATGAACCATCAGGCATTGTAAGTTCAATACTATCATCTAAAAATGTCTGTATAAAATTAGTAATTAATTCAATCTCTCTAATTTTCCCAGAAGAATCAATATTTAAGCATTGTTTCAAACTTCTAACATAACCAGGTTGATAAATTTGACTCTCCAAATTTAAAGCTTTTGTATGATAAACAGATAAAATAGAAAAAATTTGATCTCTAATTTGAACAGAGGTTTTACCACTTGATAAAATATCTAAAATAACTCTCGCAATAATATCATTTTTTTGTTTTATAACTTCTGACTCATCTTTAACAAATAACCCAACCAACTTCAAAGCTTTTTCGATAATAGGAAGCTGTGTAGGCGAAGAAGCATTTAAAAGTAAAGCGATATCATCTGTTGTAAGTAACCATAAAGGTATCTTTATAATTTCTTTATTATCTACTTTAACATTTGTAGTATAAGTTTTAAAATTTAACTCTGGAACTTTTTCATTAATATTTTCAAAAGCACTTTGATACTCTCCATAAACATCAAAAATAAATATACTTGCTCTATATGCTACTGTGGTCTTCTTATCAAAAATACTTTGTAAAATTTTAGCAACACCCCAAGACTTGCCACTTCCCGTAGAGCCAAATATAGCAAAATGATTCGCAAAAAATTGGTTGATATTAAAACCTATTTTTACCCCTGAATATAATGGACTTTTACCAATATAAACATCTTCTCTTTCATTATAATTATCCACACTAATAATCATTGGAATTTTTTCTTTAGAAATCAATTTGACTCTCGCTCCAAAAGAAGGCTTCTTAATAACCCCAAAAACAAAATTATTATTAACAAGTTCTCCAACCAAATTAATATAAGCAATACCATCTTTTATATCAACAATCTCTCCGACAATCATATTGTCGCCATCTTCCATAATAACATGTAAATTAATTAAATTTTGAAATTCATTTAAGTTAATAGCTAATTTTAATAAAACAGTATCTTCATTAATTCCAATTATTGTTCCAAGCATATTTATCATCCCCTATTTTAATTCTACCACAAAGAATAAAATTACAAAAGAAAAAATCAGATAATTGAATCTCTGATTATATAATTAATACCATCCAATAACCAAAAAGTAACTTTACTATCCTTTTTAAAACTAATAAATCCCAAACCTTTAATAACTAAATCACTATTTTTTTTAATAACTAAATCATGTTTTACCAATGTACATTCTTTATCTTTATAAACTCTTCTAAAAGACAAATTATTAGACATAAAACAAATAATATTAGTATTTTCTAAATCTAATCTAACAAAAGTTTCAATCAATAAAGATTGCCATCCCTTAATCTGATAACTAATTGGCCTAATTTCTTTTTTTGGTGTAATTTTATTAAGCACTTCTTTAGAAGCTTCTAATATCATACTTCCATTATCTAACAAACCAGGAGTATCAATTAGATTTAAATCATCATTAACCTTATTATAAATTAAATCTAAAGTTGTTGAAGGTAAATTACTAACCGTAATATTACCATTACCACCACCATAATTTTTTATCATTTTATTAACTAAAGTAGACTTACCCGCATTAGTATATCCTATAACATAAACATCTTTACTTTGTTTAAACCTTAAAATATTTTCATAAAGCAAATCAAAATTATAATTATTCTTACTAGAAATAAACAACTTATAAACAATATTTAAATTACTTTTTATATTACTCAGTAACTTTTCTTTATTAACGCTCCTAGGAATAATGTCAGCTTTACTAATAACTAAAATAACTGGACTTTTCAAATTAATCTCATCTAAATTATATAAATTTAAAAAATCAGTAACTAATAAAACTAAATCATTATTATCTATTCTTTTAATAACCTCAGTATAATCTTTATTAGAAACCTTTAAATATTTGTTATAATGTTTAATATTAAAACATCTTTCACAAAATCTATTGTTTAAATCTCTAGTATATCCCTCTTTTAAAGGAAACTCATCCTGTAAAATACTTCCACAACCAACACATTTAATCATAATATCTTCCTTGCCAAAATAAATCATGATCTCTCAATTTTTTCATTTTCCTTCTCTCTGAAAATCTATGTATCTTAGTCAAAACAAAATCACTATTACTAACTGGATTAACTAATATAGTCGTAATACCAACTTTATTACCAACCTTAATATCAGTCATAAGCTGGTCCCCAATAATTGCCACTTCATTTTCCCCATAACCATAATCATTAAGTAATTTACGCAATTTTCTAGTAAATGGTTTACACGCACTAGAAACACCCTCAACTTCAAAAAATTTAGTAAACCCTTTTAACCTAATTTGGGGACTATTTGTAAAAATAATTATTTTAAACCCTTTCTGTTTTAAACTTATAAATAAATTCTTTGCCTTTTGTGATAACTCGTTACTATAAGGAGGTACAAGCGTATTATCTAAATCAAAAAGTAAACATTTTATACCTCTATTAAATAACTTAGAATAATTAATAGTATAAATACTTTTCTGATAAATATCTGGTAAATATTCTTCCATATAAACCCTCCTTCAAATACCTAATATAATAATATCACATTTTACCATTTATCTACAATATGTTTAAAATTCATTCTTATCAATTTTTGTAAGCAAATAACAAAAAATCAAAACAACAAAACCCAAAAAAATCAAAAGATAATTCAAATAATTAAAACCTAAAATACTTACAATAAGTAATAAATAATAACCTGCCATTCTTCCTATATTTAAAACAATTTCTCTCATAGACCAATATTCTATCTTTCCATTATTACTGATTTTCCCTTTAGCCAAATTGAAAAGTCTAATTCCATAAACAAAAGTCAAAATACCTGTACCAAAAATACCAAAAACAATATTATAAAAAATAACTGTAAAATTAGAAATATTAAATGAGAATAATATCATACTTAAAAAAAGAAAAATTCCAGACCATAATATAATTCTTTTATCATCTTTTCCTTTATAATATTTTGAATAAATAAATAAGAAAATCAAACTAATAAATGATACAAAAGAATTAATAACACCTAAATGAAATTCAGATTTAAAAGAAATCATAATTAAAATAGTTATAATTGTTCCTAAAACCCCATCAGAAAAAATCAAACCATTTAAAAACTCTACATAAAGCATTTCTCTTTCCTGTTTGTTTTTCAAAGATTTTTTTAAAAAACCTAATAAATCATAAACCCTATCAGATTTAGGAAGCGGTTTTAAATAAAAAGAAGCTATAATCTGAATAACCGAAAATATCAATATAACTAAAGCCGTAAGTTGATAATTTGTACTAGAAATCAAAAAACCTAACAAAACTGGAATAAAAACAGAAACAAAGATTTTAATAATATTTAACTTAAATTCAAAAGAAGCTCTTTCAACATTTTGAACTACATCAGTATGATATAAATTAAAAGGTAAATTCAAAAACATCGAAGAAAAACCATAAACAAATGATAATACACCAAAATGTGTAGTAATATTAATGCCTAGTCCCATGATTAATAAAACACATAAACAACGCATTACAATACCTATTCTAAAAACAAAAAGTGTTCCCTTCTTTTCTATAACATAACCTGTAATCATACCAAACAAACATAGAAATAAATAATTAAGTATATTAAAAATAGATAAATTATATATATTTTCTAAAGAAACACTTACAAAATAAGCAACCAAAAAAGGACCTAAAAACAAACTAATTATTTTCATACATGCATATATAATCATAACCGCTTTTTCATTTTTCATTTTAAACCACCTACAATAATTTTATCACAAAAAAACAATATAAGTTAATTTAAACTCATATTGCCAATAACCATATCTTTAACATTTCTTAAAAATAAATCTATAAAATTAGCCTTCTCAACATCTTTATTAACTGTTAATTTAAGTGTCATAATATTATTTTCATCTTCCTTAACCGTTAAAGTTCCAACCTTATCGCCAACTTTTAAAGGAGCTTTTAAAGAATTAACTTTAATATCATAACTATAATTCCCATCCTTTTCACTTTTTTTCTTAACCAAATTAGTATCCCCAATAGGAATAACTTGAACATATTCTTCCTTACCATTTTCTACTCTATATTTTCCAAGTGAATTTTTATTTTTAAGTACATTAATTACCTTGTATTGAGCAAAAGCATAATCTAACATTTCACTTACTTCTTGATTTCTAATCTTACTAGTTTCTTCTCCCATAACTACTGCAATAACTCTCATACCATCTTTCGAAGCCGTAGCTGTCATACAATAACCTGCATCTTCTGTATAACCTGTTTTTAACCCATCAACCCCATCATAAAATCTAACTAATCTATTAGTATTAACAAGCCATATTTTTCTATCTGTATTTTCCCTTAAATAATCTTCATAAATCTTAGTATATTTTAAAACTTCTTCATGTTTAACAAGTTCTCTTGCAATAAGCATCATATCTCTACTACTAGAATAATGATTCGCATCATCTAAACCATGTGGATTCTTAAAATTAGTATTAGTTAAACCAAGTTCTTTAGCCCTATTATTCATCATACTAACAAAATTATTAACACTCCCAGCCACAGTTTCAGCTAAAGCAACTACCGCATCATTACCAGAAGCAATTGCTACTCCTTTAAACAAATCTCGTACACTCATTTTCTCGCCAGTTTCAAGTAAAATCTGACTTCCACCCATACTAGAAGCATTCTCACTAACCGTAACAATTTGGTCCCATTTAATTACTCCATTTTCAATTGCCTCAATAATTAAAAGCATACTCATCATCTTAGTCATACTAGCTGGATGTAATTTTTCATCCGCGTTTTTTTCAAACAATATCTTACCAGTACTAGCCTCTACTAATATAGCCGATTTAGCCTTTTCTGCTAATTTTAAATCATCGGCTTTAACCATTGGAAAACATATTAAAAAACTCAGTAACATTATTAAAATTCTTTTCATAACATCCCCTCTATTAAAAAATATGTCAAAAATAAAATTTTATAACAAAAAGGACTTAACAGTCCTCCTGAATAAATTCATAAATATATTGATTGTTATCTGCATGATAAGTTATTCTAATTAACCCACATATTTTTTCCCCAGTTTTAGGATTTTCTAAATCCACACTATCTATATAACCATCATTTGCTAAAGTTTCAACCGATAAATCATAAGTATCTCCATCATTATAAGGCATAATATCTGTATTCATTGTTCCCCATTTTTCAGCCGCTTTTTCTAATATATTTTCTTGAGTATTAGAAAGAGAAGAATTAGAATCATTCATAACCCCAATAACTGAAATAATAACCAAAACAGTAACAATTCCAAGTATAACAATAACCGCCAATAATTCTATCAATGTAAATCCCTTTTTCATTAATATTCAACACCTTCCATTATACTCATAAACAAATTGATAATTTTTATATTCAATACAAATTTTAGTACCTGAAGAAATTTCTCCTTTTGAAACCATATCTTGAATTTTTTTGTCTTCTAAAAAGCCATCATTTTTTAACTCATCAATAGTTACAAAGTTTTTTTCAACACCATTATAATAAATCTTACCATTCATTTCATTTAAATTACTAACACCCCATTGTCTTGCTGCATCGATAATCGCATTTTTTTGTTCATTATTAAGACTAGTTCGAGTTCCATTTATAACATCTATAAAATTTGGCATAACAATCATAAAAATAATCCCTAAAATAACAATAACTGCAAGTAATTCAATTAATGTAAATCCTTTCTTCATAAACGCCTCCACTATAATAAATATATCATAAAGTAATTTAAAGATAAAGTTTTAATAAATAACCTTTTCGCATTTACAAATCATCTACATTTTTATTTCCCTAAAACTAAAAACATAGACTCTAAAAAGAATCTATGTTAATAACTACACGCTTTTCATGATTTAAATAACTACTTGCTTGAACAATTGTCCTAATAGCTGAAGCAATCATACCTTTTTTTCCAATAACTCTTCCCATATCATCACTACTAACTAAAACCTCAATTGTAATCTTATCCTCATCATCAAAAGCTTTTACTGATACCATATCTGGATTTTTAACCAAACTTTTAACCAAAAACTCTGTTAAACTACCTAACTGCATAATTATTTACTTTCTTTAGAAAATTTCATTTCATGGAATTTCTTATTAATTCCTTTTTTATTAAATAAGCTTTTAACTGTATCAGTAGGAATAGCTCCATTTTGAAGCCATTTTAAAGCAACATCTTCTTTAATATTAATTTCAGCTGGTTCAGTAACAGGATTATAAGTACCAACTAATTCGATATACTTACCATCTCTTTTTACTCTTGAATCAGCAGCTACAATACGGTAAAATGGTTTTCTTTTAGCTCCCATTCTTAAAAGTCTTAATTTAACTGCCATAATATCCCTCCGTTTCTGTCATTAATTCTATCATAAATTAAATTGCATGTCAACGTTTTTTTGTTAACACTTGATTTTTGCATTTTTTATAATCATCAATATTAATTTTAAATCCCTTTGGAACAAAAGCAATAGGAACAAATAAACTTTGCTTATCAAAAACAGAATACACCTCACAATTTTTCATATTATGGTCTATTACCTTACCAGTAAGATGATAATTCAAATATTGATTAACCGTTCCATGACCAAACACTAAAATATAATCATATTTTTTACTTGTAGCCAACTTTTGTATCTTTAAAGCAATATTTCTAACTCTTTTCTTAACATCATTTCTACTCTCGCCACCAGTATAAACTGCACTATCCAAATCTTTTTCCGCATCTTCAAAATACTTTTTACTTTCAGGATACATTCTCAAAACCTCATCGATTGTATGTGCATAATGCACTCCTGAATTAAATTCGTGAAGTTCATCAGTTACTCTAATTTCATAATTTCCATCCATTCTTGATAAAGCATATTTTAAAGTTTGCTGAACTCTTAAATAAGGACTCGCAATAATTAAAATATTACCCTTTAAACCATTTAAAAAATCACCTAATTCCAAAGCTTGCTTAACACCATATTCTTTTTCAATAGGCATATCCTTATCTAAAGCAATCTGCCATAAACCTTCTTGATTATTATACCTTGCATTATTCGCTGGCGTAAAAGCATGTCTAATTAAATATACATTTGTCATATAATCACCTATAACAATTATATCAAAAAAGTGCGAAAAATGCGCACTATTCTAAATAATCCTCAGATACTTTCTCATCTATTTCTTTCAAAGTATCCTCATCCACATCATCCACAATCTCATCCCAAGGCTCCTCATCATCTTCCACAGCAATTTTTACTTTAGTTTCTCCAACAATTTCAACACCGAGTTCCTTTTCAATATTAAAAGATATTGTATTTCCATCTTGAATATTAACTAAAGAACAAGTTGGTTGTTTTAAAGACCTAACAATAATATCCGTATCTCCAGATAAATCGGCATTTTCTCTAAGTCTTACATTAAATAAATCATTATATTCAATTTTTTTATTAATAACAGCGGTCTTACTATCATTCTCATAAGAATACCAAATATTTATATCAAAAGAACCATCTACGCCAACCTTATCCCCAGATTTATAACCTTTAAAATTATGATTAATTACCCAGCATCCTAAAACTGTCGTAGGTTTATTATCCGCATTTATAGTATAACTGTTTTTAAAATGTTTCTTACCCTTACCAATAATTGCCTTGGTTACTATTTCTTTATATGATGCCACTTTATCACCCCTCACTTTAAGATATGCATTAGAAAAATAAAAGTGTACAAAAAAAGAAGATTTAAATAATCTCCCTAATAATTGGTAAAAATTGACTTAAATTAGGAGTTGATAAAATCTTAGTGTAAATAGCTAATTTTTCAAGTTCTGTTATATTACTAATATCTACACTACTACTAACATCAACCTCTTCAAAACTATCAGCTTTTTTACTAGTATATTTCAAACCAATATTACCCTCTAATAAAATCTTATTACCTTGCGTTCTTTCAAAATTAATATTATAAGTATATTTGGTTTTATTATCATTAACTGTAAATTCAAAATCTCCTTTTGTCAAAATACCATCTTTCAAAATACTATAACTAAACTTATCATTTTCTTTAGTTAAACTAAAATTTTCTTTATCACTAGAAATTAAAGCTTTAATAAATTCATTTTCATTATTAACATAAAGTGCGACCTCAAACTTACCAGCATCTTTCAATTTGTTTTTTAACTTTAATAAATAACTATCTAAAGAATTTTTAATATCACTAGAATTTACTCCTTTTAAATTCGAAAGAACATTAAGTAACTCATCATTAGCTTTTAAAGTGTTAATAAAATTTTCAGATACCCTATTCCTATTTTTTTTATCCACAGCCAAACTTATCTTATAAGTTTTAATAGATTTACCATTTAAATCTAAAGCTTCTTTGCCTCCATATACTTTTTCATCTGCAATTACTTTATCAATTGCTTGATTTAAACCTTTTAAAATAATTTTTAAATCATTACCATTACCAAAATAACTTAATTTATTAGAATATAATTTTATATAATTATTATAAACATTAGGAGAATAAATATAAGTATCATTACCATTGCCATATATTTTTGCACTAACAAAATCCACACCATCATAAGTTGTTTTTAAATCTATAAAGCTTCTATTACCCGCATTATCTTTAACATAATCAGCATCAAAAGCAACCTTACTTAAATTATTATAAAATTCAGCATTCTCATCATTACTTTTTATATTATAATCTAAACTAATATTACCATCCATAATATCATAAACATTATCATTGACATTATCATCCAAATAATTAAAAAGTCCATCAATAGTCTGTGTAAATAAAGTCTTAGGATTATTACTAAAAAACATTAATCCTAAAGTAATCGAAATTATTAAAATTAAAAATATAGCAATAAGCCAAGGTAATTTAGAAAACTTCGCTTTTGTACTATTTTTAACAATATCAGTATAATCTACATCAAATTCTTCTGTTTTTGCATCTTCATCCAACAAAGAATCATCTAATGCATCATTTGTTCTATCCTCAACCCTTTTAACAAATTCTTTTATTTTATTTTCAGTATCCTTCATATACTTATCTCCTACTCTTTAAAACAATAATACCAAAATAATGAATTTTTTTCAAGAAAAAAGATATGACCAATTAATAGTTATATCTTAATTTATTTTGAAAGCGTTTTTACTCTACCATGTTCCTTGTTTCTTTTTCTATATTCAAGTTCTTGCCTAACCAACTTCAAAAATAATGCTCTTTGCTCGTCAGTAGTTAAACTAGCAAGCATCTCATCAGCTGTTGGTAAACTATCGCTTTTCCCTAAAACCTCCGATGTAACTTTAGTAAGTGGTGCATATTCCAAATCATTTTTATGTAATTTTTCTTTTCTTTTTTGATATGGCAGAAAATTATATCAAAACTGCCATGATTTACCTATTGACTTTTACCAGATGTTCTTTAAAACATTGTTTGATATTATATCAAAAAAAAATTTATGTCAAATTGACAAGATATTAGATATTACAAAAAAATAGCCTAAGCTATTTCTCCATCCATACTCCATGTCTTAACATCAGTAATTTTAACATTAACAATCTTTCCTAAATATTCTTTAGAAGCTTTCACATTAACAAGTTTCATTGTATCAGTATATCCCGCAAGCATACTATCATCTTTTTCACTAACATTCTCTAATAATACAGGAACCTCTTTATCTAAATATTTTTGATTAGCCTCCAAAGCATATTTATTTACAACTTCATTTAATCTATGTAATCTTTCTTCTTTAACTGAAAGTGGTGTATCATCTTTCATTTTAGCCGCTGGAGTACCTTCTCGAGGCGAAAAGATAAAAGTAAAAGCCGAATCATACTTGCATTTATTCACTACATCTAAAGTCTCTAAAAAATCATCATCATTCTCACCTGGAAAACCAACAATAATATCTGTTGTAATAGAAGCGTTAGGTACTGCTTTTTTAATCTTATCAAATAATTCTAAATAAGATTCTTTAGTATATCTTCTTCCCATTAATTTAAGTATTCTATCAGAACCAGACTGTAAAGGTAAATGAATATAAGGCATAATATTAGGATATTTTCCTATAACATCAATCATTTTATCAGTAAAATCCCAAGGATGTGAAGTTACAAATCTAACTCTTTCAATTCCAGTTTTAGCTACCAATTCTAATAAATCACTCATATCATAATCTAAATTCAAATCCTTACCATAAGCATTGACATTCTGACCTAATAAAGTAACCTCTTTATAACCATCTTTTTTCAAAGACTCTACTTCTTTTATAATATCTTCAATTCTTCTACTTCTTTGTTTACCTCTCGTATAAGGAACTATACAATAAGTACAAAATTTATCACAACCATACATAATATTAACAAAAGCCTTATATTTACTATCCCTTTTAACAGGCATATCTTCTACAATATCTCCTTCAATAGATTTAACATCAATAAAAGTTTTATTTTTACTAATAGCTTCATATAAAATTGCAGGTAGTTCATCAATATTATGCGTACCAAAAACAAAATCTAAAAATTTAAACTTATTTAAAATTTCATCAACAACAACTTCCTCTTGAGCCATACATCCACACACACCAGTAATAATACCAGGTCTATCTTCTTTCAAATGTTTTAGTCTACCTATCATACCAAAAACTTTATTATGAGCATTTTCTCTAATCGCACATGTATTAAGTAAAATCAAATCTGATTTCTCCATGTCATCATTTTCTTTAAAACCCATTTCTTCTAAAATAGCTTTAATATTTTCAGTATCATGAACATTCATCTGACATCCATAAGTTTTAACATAATAAGTTTTACCAACACCTATTTTTTTAAACTTATCATCTATTTCAAATTTTCTAACTAAAACTTTATTTTTAGTTCTTTTTTTAGCTTCATCTAAATGTGGCATTAACATACTTATCACTTCCCAGGAAAGATAATAACATAAATCAAAAGAAAAAGCTAGCCCTAGACTAACTCAAAATTTTCTTTTTCCATATGAAGTTCCTAAATTTTTTACTAAAGCAATACCCTTATTTCTTTTTGATTCAATTTCATCTCTCATAATTGACATTTGTTCTCTAAGTTGAGGTTTTTCCCAACCTGGTACTTTAAAAGAATCTGGAAGTTCCCTAACAGTAACATTTGGGTCATTCTCAAAATGTTTTTTCAATATATCAGTATAATTCATTAAATACACCTCTTTATACTTCGCCAATAACAATTAAAATCATTGGTTTACATTCAGTTTCTTCATAAAAATATTTTCCAACCTTATCTCTAATTCCAAACTTAACCTTAGAAAAGTCAACATAATTAGACTTAGTGTGCTCATGAATAACATCTTTAGCAATCTTTTCAGCTTCTTTAATTAAATTAATATTATCACGAACAAAAATAAATCCTCTAGTTAATACTTCTGGTCCAGCTAAAATTTCCTTAGTTTCCTTATCAATAGTAGCTGTAATAATTACAATACCACTATCGCTTAAAATTTCACGATCCTTAAGAACCAGTTCACCTACATCACCAGCTGCTAAGCCATCTATTAAAATATCATCAACAGACACTTTCATCCCACTATCTACAAGATTACCATTTTCAAAACAAACTACTTCTCCATTAAGTTTAAGTAAAATATGGTCATCATCCATACCAACTTCCTTAGCTACATTACGATTAGCTACCTGATGTCGATACTCGCCAATAACTGGCATATAGTATTTTGGTTGCATCAAATCTATCATCAACATCAAATCCTCAGAAGAAGCATGATGAGACAAATACTTTTTCTTAGAAAGTTCAATCACATTAGCTCCAACTCTAGCTAATCCATCAAGTAACTTAGTAGCTGTTCTTTCCATACCATCTTCAATAGGAGAAGCAAATATAATTGTATCTTCAGATGTAACAGTAATAAATTTATCATACCCTCTGACAATACGTTTTAAATTAGAAAAAGGTTTTTCTCTTTCATCAGAAATAATAACAACAATTTTATCATCTTTAACATGATTAATAGGTAAAATTCTTTTCTTATCAAAATCCACATAATTCATATCAATAGCTTTCAAAATAACATTTTCTAAATTTTTACCCATAATAACTACATTACGATTAGTATTCTTTATTTCATTAAATAATTCTTGAATTCTATAAAGTTGTGCTTGATAAATATTATATAAAATTCTACCATCAGTTCTATTTAAAATTTCTCTAATAGCTGAAGCTGTTCTATGATGCGGAGATGTAAACCCTTTTTTATTAGCATATAAAGACTCAGAAAGTAAACATAAAACACCTTGTTTACCAACATAAGCAAGTTTACCAATATCAGTTTTATAAGCTCCAAGCATAGTAGAATCAAATACAAAGTTACCAGTATAGAATATTGCTCCATCAGGAGTATATAAAACATAACCCACATTATCTGGAACCATGTGCGTTAAAGATATTGGAAAAATACTATTTTTACCAAAATTAATTTTTCTATGAGGTTTAATAACTCTTAAATTTTTGACACTTAAATTCTCATCTAAAAGCTCATTTTTAATAATTTCCATTGTAAAACTAGTTCCATAAATAGGTAAATCAGGAATATCCTTCAAAATTTCTGTTAAAGCTCCCATATTATCATAATGTCCGTGTGTAATAAATATACCTTTAATATTTTTTCTATTCTTCTTAATATAATCATAATTTGGAATAATATAATCTACTCCAAGCATCTTATCATCGGCGTATTTTAATCCAGCATCAAATATAAATACATCGTGGTCAACTTCCACAACATACATATTTTTACCATCTTCATTTAATCCACCGAGTGCGAAAATTTTTATTTTACTCATTTTTTCTCCTTTCTGTTCATTTAAAATTCTAAACAATTATAACAAAAAAAGCTATAAAAAGCAATTTAAGAATTATAACCTTATTTTTTAATTAAAGTTTTAGCAATAACTTTATTTTTATATTCCCCAGTACATACTTTAGCTGGTAAATATTTACAAATACACTTTTTGTCATTTAAAACACAAAAAACATTATAACTATCAATTGGCATAAACAAATATTGTTCATAAGAAGAAAGACCATACGCTTCATGATAACTAATATAAACTTTATCTGAAACATATATTTCTCCATCTATAACTAAACACTCATCATTATTAATCTTAATATAATTATTAAAAATATAACTATTATCAGTAATTTTATTAATATTAAAACATTCTTTTAAATTACATAACATTAAATACTCATTTATCAATCTTCTCTCATCATCAGTTACTTCATTATATATAATATTTTCTTTAAAATCTAAAAAGTTATTATCTGATGTAGGAAAAACATAAGAATTACTAAATGCCCCATCTTTTGATAAATATTTAATAATTAAATTTCCAAACTGTTTTCTTATCTTACCTTGAATAGGTATAACCTCATCTTCCAAATAAGAAAAATAAAAATCTAAACCATCATACTTAAAATAACAAATTAAACTAACCATATTTTCATAATCATCAATTTTATAATTTAAAACATATTTGTTTTTAAAACCAGTTATACCTTTTATAACAATATTACTACTAGGTTTTAATATTTTAATAATATCCTTAATAACAATCCATACATAATCTTGCCATATTTTAATTAAATCATCAAAATTACTTATCAAATCACTATTATGACAAATACCAACACCTAACGCTTTATTTACTTCTTCCAAATCAAATTTTCCAAAAATTGTTATATCAGGATTTTCCAAATACAAATTATATACATGCTTAATTAATAAAGAAAATTCTGGATGGCTATAATCACAAACTAGTGTTTCATCATTGCCATAATGAATTAAAATCTCAGGATAATATCTCGAAATATCATACTTATTATATAAATATATAAATTTTATATCATCAATATTATTAACATCAAATAACTCAAATTCCATAAACTAATTTAATCTTTTTACCTTTTCTTCTCCACCTATTAAAGCCCTAGTAATTGTAGATTTATATTTATCAAAAACTCTATCATATTCGTCAAAAGTCTTTAAAATTGCTTTACGAGAATTACTCTTTTCCTGCTGAGAAAGCACTAATAAATCTACTCCTTTTTGATAACTTTTAACCATTTCACTTAAAGTATCTTTTGTAATTAAACTATCACTATCCAAATTTAAAATTGTTTCAATATTATCCCCAAGTTTTAAAGAAGTTGCTTTTATTGTTTCATTAGCTATATCGCTAACTTTTCTTAAACGCTCTAATCTACTCGCATCCCTTTTTATACCAATGGCCAAGCTAGCATATATATTTAATGTTGGAGCCGTAACTTGTAAATATTCATCATATTTAATCTTTTGTCTCATTGAACCAGCTGTTTTCAAATCAATTTGTGCACATAAACCTTTCATAATTTCCATAGTTGTCCTAAGTGCCATCATTCTTTCTTCCGCAACATCGACAAAAACCTTTTTTAAATTTGCTTTACTAGGATTACTCTTTTCCATTTGTAATAAAGTTACCTTATAATTTTCTATATATGTATTACCCGCAGCAATCAAATCATTTAATTTATCTTCTAACATTTCTACATATAATTTAAATTTCATAAAAAATTTTACATCATTTTCCAAAGAAACTTTATCTTTTCTAATTTGTTCGCATATTTTTTGGATATTTTCTAAATAATCAATATAAACTTCCGCATAATTTTCATTATCATTAAGTAAATCAATATGCCCTTTAGAAATCCTATTAAGTAAATTGCATACTCCATTAGCCAATTTATTTTTACGAATTTTTTCTTTTGTTCCACTTTCTCCTGTAAAAGATTCATTAAATTTTACAAGTTCTAAAGCAGGAACTTCAAACTCATAACTCTTATAAATATCTTCATCAAAGTCAAGTGGTAAATTTTCTCTTAATTTTTCAAAACTCTCTAATACATCTGCTCCATATGAAGCAATAGAACTAGGATTATCAATATCAATTATACTAAAACTTCCTTGTTCTTCATTTATACAAAAATCTTCAAATGATTCAATTTCGCTCATATTATTTACCTCCTAATTTTTTAACAATAGTCTTACTTACATTAACATCAGAATAACTTTTATCTAAAGCAGTTTCCCTTTCCAATTCCTCAGATTTTAAACGATACTTTTGTTCTTCAATTAAATATTCCTTTTTTAATTTTAAACATTCTTCATATTCATCTTTTTTGCTTTTTATTTCATATGAAATAGCTTCTATTTTTTCTTCGAGTGATAAAACATTATCTAAATTATCATCTGATACATCTAAATCCTTTAAAACTCTTTCACTAAGTTGATTATTTTTTAAATAAACATCTTTAACATTTTTTAACCATACTACATCATAATATTTTTCTATCCTATCTTCTTTAAAAAAACTATCTGTCAGAATCAAATTTACAAAAAAATACATTGGAAATAAAGCTATATTTATAAAAACAGTTAAGGTTACATCCAAAGCAACAGAAAAACAAAAAACATTAAGTATAGTGCAAAATAAAATTAAACAAAATATTTTAAGTTTAGTGGAAAAAGAAATAGCTTCTAAACCAAACTTCAATCCACAAGAAGCGAAAAAATAACTTGTTTTCAAATTTGTAAAAAAACCATCATAATTTTCTCTTCTAAAAAATAATCTATTATATTTTATTGCTTCTGACATATATTCATCTATTTTATTTTGTATATTGATTTTTTTATTTATAAAATGTATCTCTTTCTTTTTATCTCTTGTTAGTTTTTTTAAACTTTTATTATTATAATTAGACTTATTACAAGTTAAAACATCTTGTAAATTATCTCTTTCTAGTTCTAGTTCGGCAATTTCATCTTTTTTCTTACTAACAAAAAGACTATAATTTTTATATTGTCTGCGAGAGCATAATTCACTATATAAAGTATCAAAATATGTGAGATTTACACCATATTTATTCGAATAAGATAAACTTTTGTCAATATAGTCATTTATTTCATATGATTCAAAAACTAACGTATTATACTTTCGAGAAAACAATTCGATAAATACAAATAAAGTTGAAAAATCCATTTTCTTCTCTTGATAAAGAAACAATAAATAATATAACACATCTGTTTTAATAGCAAATAAATCACTTAACGAAAAGCCAGCATTTGTTAATTCTTTTATAGTTTCTTCCAAAAATTCTTTACCTACATCTTCCATAATAGTCACCTGCGACTTAAATAAAGTTTTTTTAATTTACCATCTTGATTTGCTAAATTTTCTTTCTCAAAAGTTTTGTTTTCTTCTCTAGAAAAAATAATTTCTGCTATTAAATGGTTTTCCGCTTCCTCATTCATTGTTTTTTGCTTATGTTCTATTAACTCATTAAGATTTCTTTTAACACTTTCAATATCTCTTTCTATACTAAATATTTCTTTTTCACATTCTTCAATTTTATCTAAACATTCTGGTAATTCTTGATAACTTGAAAGATATTTTTCTTGTTTCAAATTATATTTATTTAAAACATAATTTCTAAATTCATTTAACCATTTAACATCATAATATTTATCAATTTTACCATTAAATATAAAATTATTTAAAAAAGATCTGATTCCACATTGTAATAATATAGCCGAAAATATAAAAGGGGCTAAGTTAATTGACAAAACAATTATCAAAGCAAATACCAACATATTTATTTTAGTAGTTATAGAAATAGACTTTAAAGCATATTTTACTGAATATTTACTGATTTCCAAAGACACACAAATATTTTTTATAACTTCGTCATAGCAATATGCTTCTGAATTATGTAACATTTTTTCAACTAATTTATCAAGATTTTCTTTGTTACTAACTAACTTACGTAAATTTTTCTGATGTTTTTTCATTTTATTTATATTTTGTAAACCTAACTTCTTCTTATAACATTTTAGTGTTTCCTCACAAGCCTCTTTTTCAGCTTCTTTTTTAGCAATTTCATCTTTATATTCTTCTACACGAATACTACATTGCTTAAAGTCATAATGCGCCACCAATTCTCCATATAAACTTTTAACATAATCAGAACCAAAATAACCAAACTTTGTATTATAATATAAAATTTTATCAATAAACGACTTTATATCTTCTACTTCAAATATAGCAAAATCACGATTCCAAATAAATTCTAAAAGCCAAATAATCTCACTCTCACTTATTTTACCACTGTTTAAAAAATCAAAAAGGTATTCATAAACTTCATTACTTATAGATTTATAATAAATTCCAAACATATAATTTCCTACTATCAATCTCTTTTTTTCTATAAATTTATCAATTTCCATAATATCACTCCAACCCATTATTTTTTTATAAGTTTCCTAATATCCTCGCTATACACTCCAGCATTCCAAGCATCAATTTCAAGTTCTTTATTAATAATTTCCTCATTTATTTTATCATTTAATATAATACTTAAAATCGCAGAATAAAAAGCTCCTTCATCCACATAATATTTACGTGCTTTTTTAATATAATCTACAATTAACTCTTTATTTTTATTGCCATTTAAATAACAGATAATTTGACTTACTATTAATTTATTTTCAAAAAGCAAATAAATATCCAAATAATCTTTAAAATTATAAACCAAAGTTGAATTTGTTAAACAAACTTGTAAATTATTTAAATAAATATTTACATCAGTATCTAAAAGTACATATAACTTTTCAGCAAAATCAATTTGTTCTTTAAAAGTAGAATCAGACAAATTTTCACTAATTACATAAATAACAGATAAAATAACTTCTTTATTACGTTTAAAACAAAAACCATTATAACCATTTAAAGCTAACTTATAATATTCAAGTGCTTGATTAATATAAGGATATTTTTTTAAACTTAAATAGTTATATAACTTTCCAAAATCATCATCTTTCTCTGATTTATTAAATATTCCCAAACATACCACTCCTACGAAAGTACCAAATATTATAACATAAAAATAAAACAAAAAAACATAAATATAAAAAAATTATCTAATTATATATAATTAGATAAATATTTTATCAAGTTCTTTATTAGGAAGTAACATTTTTATTCCTTTAACAATCTTAATTTCATAGTCTTTAGTTTTTGTTTTAAGCATTTCCCCATCAATACAAAAACTTTTTTTAGGAATTTCTTTTAACTTAATCTTTAAATTATTTGTTCTAAAAAAATAAAATCCTGGAACTTTCCTGATATCACTAGTTTTAAGTAAATATAAACTTCTAATAATATCTTTTTTAGTTGTAATATTAGAAAGTAATACCTCAAACATACCATCATTCATCTTCACATCTTGTAAAATTTCTAAACCGCCCATTCTACTGGCATTACATATTAAAGCAAAAGAATAAAGACCAGTATATGTTTCTCCATTAGCTGTATAACTCATTTCAAACAGATGTGTTTTTTGATTAAATGATTTTAAAGCATTAATCATATAAGCAAAATATCCTAAATTCTTCTTTAACTTTCTAGGTGTATCATAAGCCACATCCGTAAACTTTCCAAGTCCAGCCACATAAACAAAAGGAACATCATTAATAGTACAAATATCAAGTTCTTTAACAGTGCCCTCTAAAATCATCTTTAAATTATTAACTGGATTTTTACCCATTCCAAATGTTGCACCCAAATCATTAGTAGTACCAAGAGGAATATGTGAAAGTAAAAGCTTGTGCTTTCTTTTTAAATTACCTGTAACAACTTCATTAAAGGTTCCATCCCCACCTAATGAAATTACTAAGTCTACTGTATCAGATAGTTCTGAAATAATCTTCTTCGCATGTCCTGCATATTTAGTAAAAATAACATTAACTGAATAACCATACTCATTTAATATTTTCTCAAATTTATCAGCTAAAACCTCTTTATTATTTTTACCACTATTAGGATTACATATCAAAACACTTTTTTTCATAGTAAACCACCATTTTCATTATACATTATTTTATAAAAATAACAAAATTAAATATGATTTATTTTTTTTGAAACTGCAGAATATAAATCAGGAAAAACAGATACAAAACTAGCATCATTTTCAATATCGCTTCTTAAAGCCATTAGTTCTGATAAAGATAAACTATTAAGCCAAGTTTCAACATTACCATCTTGATTAGCCAAATATAAATTCAAAAATAGTTCATCTTTCTTTCTGTTAAGATATTCTTCTAAAGATACTTTTAAACCGAAAGTTGTATAATTATCTTTACAATTATCTAAAAAATTAAGTATTTCAGATATTTTTTCATAACCATATTCCTCTAATTTTATTTCTAACATATTAGAAAAATTTTCCATATAAAAAATTAGATTATCAATAACATCTTTCTCTTTTAAATACATCTTATTAAATAACTCATTATCTAAATTTCCATTAGATATAATTCCAAACATATTTTCACTCCCTTTGTGTATAATATAATAACACTATTAAAATAAATGTCAAATTAAAAGAAAATCATATGATTTCCTCTTTAATATTTGGATTTTTCAAAGCTAAAATTAATTTATCAATTTCCTCTTTATTATTATAAAAATATAAACTAATTCTACAAGTATTTTTAATATGAATTTCTTCTTTTAATATCTTCGCACAGTGATTACCAGCCCTTGTACATATGTTATATTTATCTAAGTAAATAGATAAATCTTGTGGAAAAATACCATTATAATTAATAGTCACAATACCACTTTGACTATGGCTATTATAAATAGTAACCTCTTTAATCTCCTTTAGTCTACTAACTAAATAATTCTTAAGTTCTAACTCATACTTATGAATATTATCAAATCCAATATTCATCAAATATTTAATAATATATCCAAATCCAATAACACCAGCAACATTAGGTGTTCCTGCTTCTAATCTATCAGGCATTGTTTTATAAATTCTTGTTCCATCCATGTTAAAATCCGCATTCATTCCACCACCAAAAATAATTGGTTTAATATCGTTTAATAAATTTTCCTTACCATATAAAATACCAACACCAGTAGGACCACACATCTTATGAGCTGAAAAAACTAAAAAATCAACATCTAAATCTTGCACATCAACCTTTAAATGAGGTACACTTTGAGCCCCATCTACTAAAACTAAAATTCCCTTTTCATGAGCAAGCTTACATATATCTTTTATTGGCCTAACATCTCCAACCACATTACTAATATGCGCTAGAGAAATAACCCTAGTTTTATCAGTAATAGCTTTTTTTACATTTTCAAGTAAAACTTCATGATTTTCATCTAATTCAATATATTTAATTTTTAATTTTAATCTATCTTTAAGTTCAAACCATGGAAGTAAATTAGAAGCATGCTCACTCATCGTAAGTAAAACCTCATCGCCTTCATTTAAAATATTTGCAAAATAACCAAAAACTATTTTGTTAATTGAATCAGTTGCCCCACTAGTAAAAGCAATCTCTGAAACTTTTTTCGCATTTATTAAATCTTTAACTAAATATCTCGTTTCTTCATACTTACCACTAGCTTTAATACTTAAAGCATAATCTCCCCTATGCGCATTTGAACTATAATTATCATAATAATCGGAAATAGCTTCCCCTAAAATCTTAGGTTTTAACGTGGTCGCCCCATTATCAAAATAAATAATTCCTGATTTTAAAATATTAAAATCATCTCTATTCATAACTTCACCTCCAATACTTATTAATAACTTCTTCTAAAACATCCCTATAATAAGTAACTCCTTTTAAAAGAAAACCTTTAATTAACAAATTAAGTGCCTCCCTCTTAGAAATACCCCTACTCATTAAATAAAATACATCATCATAAGCAAACGTTCCAATATGTGCACTATGATTTGCAGTAACATCTTCCTCATCAATAAATAAATTAGGTTTAATTACACAAATGTTTTCAGTCATATTAATAATTCTTGCCTTTTGATTAATATCACATCCTGTTATTCCATTAGAAACAAAACCTGAAACATTAAATTCTAACTTGCCATCTAAAATATTAACTCCATTATTTAATATGTTACTAACTGTATTCTTCGCATTATGATAAACCAAAAAATTATATTTTTCTATATCTTTACAAATAGTTTTTAAATTAAAATTAACTACTGCATTCTCCCCATTTAAATTAATTAAATTCATCTCTTTAATGTTGTTACCATCATTAACCTTTTCTATATTAAGATAACTATTTTCCTCTAAATAATACTTATATTGAAATTTATAATCTCCTTTACTTTTATATTCATATATATTTGCTTTAACCCCACTTATAACATTTATATAAAAATCAAGTTTGATATCCACTTCACTAGCCCAAATAACAATATCAGTATCTTTTAAAACCTTTATTTTAACACTCTGAACATTTAAAAATTTACTAGCCTCTCCAACACTAACCTCTATTCCATCACTATTTTCTATTTTTATATCTTCACCATTAATTACAATCTTATTCATGAATATCTCCTATTATTTTATCATAACCTTCTTTTTCAATCTTCAAAGCTAAACTTTTATCACCACTTAAAACAATATGTCCATCTTTCATAATATGTATAAAATCAGGTTTAATATAATCTAAAAGTCTTTGATAATGGGTAACTAATAAAATAGCAGGCTTTTTATCATTATAATAATCCATCACACTTTCTCCAACTAACTTTAAACTATCAACATCAAGTCCAGAATCTATCTCATCTAATAAAACTATATTAGGTTTTAAAATATTCATCTGCAAAATTTCATTTTTCTTTCTCTCTCCACCAGAAAATCCATCATTAATACCTCTGTGAATCATATTTTTATCCATATGTAATTTTTTAGTTAAATCTTCAACCTCTCTAATAAAAGAAAGTAATTTAAAATTATCTCCTTCTTTAGCCCTTAAAGCGCTTCTTAAAAAATCCGCATTACTAACCCCTTCAACAGCTACTGGCATCTGCATTCCTAAAAATATTCCAATTTTAGCTCTTTCATTTACTGGCATCTTATTAATAACTTTACCATTATAAATAATTTTTCCCTTAATAATCTTATAATTAGTATCTCCCATAATAACCTTAGTTAAAGTAGATTTACCAGTACCATTTGGTCCCATAATCGCATGAATCTCTCCAGATTTAATTTCTAAATTAAAATCCTTTAAAATAATCTTACCACTGACTTCAACTGTTAAATTTTCTATTTTTAAACTGTTCATTCCTAATCACCTTTCTATATTTTAACATTTTTTTAACTCTTTTTGTATAAAATTACTAAAATTAACCATAATATGATAGAATAATTATGGGTGATAAAAATGGATTGTATATTTTGTAAAATAGTAAACGGAGAAATCCCTTCATACACTTTATACGAAGATGAAATAGTTAAAGTATTTTTAGATGCGAATCCCGATGTCAACGGTCATACCCTAATAATCCCTAAAAAACATTATCAAGACTTATTTGACATCGATAATGATACTTTAATGCATATTATGGATATAGCTAGAAAAATAAACCAACTATTAAAAGACAAATTAAACATAGATGGTTTAACCTTAGTTCAAAATAATGGTTTAAAACAAGAAGTTAAACACTTTCATCTTCACTTAAAACCACAGTATAAAGAAGAAGGAACAAAACTATCTCCAGAAGAAATTTATAATAAAATAAACGGCTAAAACCGTTTATTTTATTAAATAATTTCACTAAACTTTTAAGATTACTTTTTCTTTTTTCCTTTAGTAGGTCTTTTTTTCTTAATTTTAATATCTTTTACAGGCTTTATTTTTTCGTAAGGAGAATTAGATAAACTAGATAATTTTTCTAATCCCTCATCAGTTCCAACATCAATTCTTATCCATTTATTACCTTGATTATAATAAACTTCTGGATAACCAAATTTATTAAGTTCAACTTTAAAACTATCATCATTCAAAGACATAATTCTAAGCGCTTCAAAAAAACCTCTATATAAAGCACTAACACCCTTTGGAAAAGAAGTAACAAAATCTTTATTAATAGGAAATCTAACTCTTTCACTATCAGAATTATGTATTCTAGCAAACTCATTATAAGTCACTAATAAAGATTTCATATTCTTCTTAGGGTAATATTTCTTATCTCCCACTGAATCACAAAAATCTTGAGCCCAAACCTCATAAGGTTTCTTTTGTTTAGTTCTAACCACACCACATAAACTATGGTCTAATTCGCCATTTAAATCAAAACAGTCTCTAAGCATTATCCAAGCAGGATGATTTCTAATTACAAAATCTCTTTCATCTTTATCTAAATTTAAAATACTTCCCTTTTCTCTTATTAAATCAACTGCTCCATTAACAAAATATATTTTAATACCTAAATCTTTACTAGGAATATCATAATATTTTCCATCTAAATAAACTTTATCAATATGTTTAATCCCATCATGTATACTTATTTTAAGCATAGCAACATCACACTTATCAAATAAAGCACATATAGCTTTCTTTTCTTCTAAACTAAATTTCATTTAAATCTCCTCCAAAATTAAAATATATATTACCACAAACATTATAAATGTCAATATTCTAAACATTTGCCATATTCATAAAACCATTTACTTCATATCATAAACTAGATAAGGGGGAAAGAAAAATGTTTAAAAAAAACATGGGATTTGCAAGACCAATTGATGGTTGCTGTCCTGAATCAAACTGTCCTATTATGGAACCAGTTATAAATAATTGCATAGAAAGAGAATTCTGTCATGAAGTAAACCATGTCTGTCCAATACACACTCATATAATTAATAAACATATCTATAACCATACATATACTCCTGAATACTCATGCTCTGAAGAAAATCAAATAATCAACAACGACCCAGGTTGTTGCTGTAACAAATTCAATAACAATGGTTTTTAAGCCATTGTTTTTTTACAATATTAAAAGCTAAAGATTAATTTTCTTCAGCTTTTAACTTTTCAATTTCAATTTCACTTACACCAGTAAACCTAGAAATTTCAGATACACTCATATCAGATTCTAACATATTTTTAGCGATTTCCAAAGCTTTATTGTTTGACCCTTGTTCTAACCCTTGTTCCAATCCTTGTTCTAAACCTTTTTCTAAACCTTTTTCTAAGCCTTCTTTAATCGCTTCTTCATGGTCAATTTTTTTAATCCATTCATCCATTTTTTCTTTGTCATATAATCCAATAATATGCTCATCTTCATTTAAATCCTCAATTATCTTTGCCATATTTTCTAATTCTTCATCTCCTTTAGAAATATCTCTAAGTTCTTTTCTACTAGTTATTTGAAACATTACTAGTATTTTTTCTAACTTAGTTAAACTTTCTTTACCAATATTATAATATTTTTCTAAAGGTTTGACCATATTTATGTGTATTCTTTTAAAATTTTCTTCATCTGTAAATTTTCCTGTGTCATCTTTCATACTAAATTCAATAAATAAACGGTCATCAAACCTATTTATAACATTAAAATTTAATTGAAAAACTTCACTATTATCTACTGTTGAACCTGATAAATATCTATCATATGCTATTTTATGATGATATAAATTATTCTTAGCTACCATACTTGCTTTCGCACTTTTATTAGCTTCAATATTAATAATAGTTCCTTCAACTTTAACTATGATATCTGTTATCTTTTTTCTTTCTTTGTAGTTTTCAATTGAAAGTTCTGTATTGGCAAATATTAAATTTTCATATACATATCCTGGAGAATAAACTGTTACATAACTTATAATTAAAGAAAGTAAACTTCTAAAATTAGGATTTTGAACAATTGATTTAAATATTGGGTCAAACATTGAATTCATGAGTTTATCTGTATCTCTTTTTTCATTTGGACTAACTGTGCTTAAAATATTAGACATTTTTCCTCCATTCTAAAAAGGCATCATGAGATACCTTCTATATAAAATATACGACAAAAAAAATTAATTTCCTTCTTAGAACACCAAAAGTTTAGAATTTTTCTAAAAAGGCATTTTAAAATTTCCACTTTGCATTCTTTTAACCATAACTTTCATCTGTTCAAATTGTTTTAATAATTTATTAACTTCTTCAACACTTCTTCCACTTCCACTAGCTATTCTTCTTTTTCTACTAGCCTTTAATATATCAGGATTTCTTCTTTCTTCCATAGTCATTGATAAAATAATCGCTTCTATATGTGCCATCTGCTTAGGGTCAATATTTACATTACTAAGTCCCATTTTTTTAGCCCCAGGTATCAATTTAATTAAATTTTCTAGTGGGCCTAATTTTTTAATTTGATGTAATTGATTTAAAAAATCTTCTAAATCAAATTTCCCTTTTTGTAATTTTTTAGCTGTTTCCAAAGCTTCTTCTTCATCAAATACTCCTTCAGCTTTTTCAATCATACTCATTAAATCGCCCATATCAAGTATTCTATTAGCCATTCTCTCAGGATGAAAAGGCTCTAATCCATCCATTTTTTCAGATACACCAATAAACTTAATTGGAATATTAGTCAAATGTCTAATAGATAATGCTGCTCCACCTTTAGTGTCACCATCTAACTTAGTTAAAACCGCTCCTGTTAAAGGTAATCTTTCATTAAAACCAGTTATAACATTAACCGCATCTTGTCCCATCATACTATCTATTACTAATAATATTTCATTAGGTTTAACCTCTCCATTAATGTTTTGTAATTCTTCCATTAATTCTTCATCAATATGTAATCTTCCAGCCGTATCTATTAAAACATAATTATATCCATTTTCTTTCGCATAATTAATCGCATTCTTCGCAATCTCAACAGGATTACCCTTACCTTCTGAATATACTTCAATATTTAATTCTTTACCTAATTGTTTTAATTGGTCTATAGCAGCTGGTCTATAAACATCACAAGCTACCATCAGAGGTTTCATTCCATATTTTTTACGAAGAAGTAAAGCTAACTTTCCAGTAGTCGTTGTTTTACCAGAACCTTGAAGTCCACACATCATCAAAATAGTTAAAGGTTTAACAACAATTAAGGGTTCATCTTCCTTACCTAATAAATCAACTAATTCATCTTTAACTATTTTTACAAAAACTTCTCCTGGCTTTAAACTTTTTTTAACTTCCTCTCCTAAAGCTTTTTCCTTAACATTATTAATAAATTCCTTAACAACCTTATAATTAACATCAGCTTCAAGTAAAGCAAGTCTTATCTCTCTTGTAACTTCGCCAATATTATCTTCAGTTATCTTTCCATAACCTTTTATTTTATTTAAAGCATTTTGTAGTCTATCTCCTAAATTTTCAAACATTTATAATCACCTATATCATTATACTCAAAGCCAAAGAAAAAAGCAAACAAATATGTTTACCAAATATAATTTACTATGGAAAACGCGTCCCACCAAGCTAACGCTTGGTGGGCTTTATACTTAAACATAGTTTTGTTCTATAATCACCCCGCTCTTCACTTGCTTCGCACATGAAGAGCGGTATTTTAGGACTCAGTTTGCTAAGCAAACTGGTCCTTTTATAAAGGCTTCGCCTTTACTAATTTATTCTTATTATTGTG
>CALVIB010000008.1 GCA_944329375.1 uncultured Bacilli bacterium
GAACGCCGATTAAAGCCTTACCATGGCCTCGTAATACCTTTATACTATTGCGGCATACAAAAATTATATAATATTTATATATAATTTTCAATATTTTATGGCAATTTTTTTTCCGATTCTAATTCATCATATTGTTTACCAATTTTAAATGAACAAAATATAAATATAACCAAAATCAAACATATTATTAAACTTATTATGAAACATAACACAATATATCACCATTTTATTAATATGTAGATTTTATTAAATCATTACAATTATTTTTTTATAAATTCATCAAGCTGACTTTCAACTTCTTTCCTACTTGCCTCATCAGGAATTGTAACATATAATTTTACTCCTGGCATAGAATATGTTTCTAAATTATCTGAATGATCTCCTTTTACAGTAAGAGATGTAGTTTTCCAAGTACTCATATTTTCTATTTGTTTTTTTACATATTTTTTTATTATATCTGTCGGTATATTAGTTTGGATAATATCTTTAGAATTATTTAATATATCAACATAATTATTTAATAATTCTTTACTACTAGATACCTTATTAATAATTGCAGTAATGATTACTTTTTGATGTTCACCTCTAGTCCAATCGCCATTAGGCATTTTTTTTCTTTCTCTTGCGTATTCTAAAGCTTGTTTCCCATTCAAATGAATATTACCTTGTTCAAAATATCTTGTGCCACCTTTAAAGGCAACATCATTATAAATATCAATACCACCAATAGTATCAACTAATTTTATTACACTATCAAAATTAACTCTAATATAATATGGAATATCGATATTTAAGAAATCTTCTATAGTTTGTCTAGACATATCAATTCCATATATACCAGCATGTGTTAGTTTATCTTTAATTCCGTTTGTACCGTGCAATTGGACATACATATCTCTTTGAATACTTGTAAGTAATATTTCATGAGTTCTTGGATTAACACTCATTATAATATTAACATCACTTCTTGAAACCTTATTTATATTTCCATTAGTATCTATTCCACTAATTAATATATTAAAAGGTTCATTTTCCTTATATTCTTTTTCTTCCTTTTCTTTTTGTTTTATCATATCAATAGAAAATTTAGCTATTATCTTAGTATTCTCATTAAAGTTAGTTATATTTTCATCTAATAATTCTTTATTATTAGAATTAATTAAAATACTATCAACTTTATTATCTAACAACTCTTTAACTATTATACTGATACTGTTATATTTTTTATCTTTTACTTTAATACTTTTTTCAACTTCTTTTAATACTTTTTGATAATTTTTAGATTGATTTTCAAATATTGCCATTTTTTTATTGTTCAAATCTTTAAGTTTATTATATTTGCTATCTTTTTTCACAACAACATAATATAATTGCTTTTCTTTAACTTCTTCAAGTGAACTAAAAAAACTATCAGTAACATAAGTATAATATATTCCTGCACAAGATATAATCAAATTTATAGCTAAAAATATATAACCAAATATTAAAGTAACATTTTTTTTTAAAAGCAAAATCCATGAAATAATATTAAATATTACAATAATTCCAATTATAATAATCAAATACAACATTGGAATAATATTTAATTTTATCAAATAATATACAAATACAATATTAATTAACAACATTAAAATTTCAATTATATTATTTATTATTTTTTTCATGATTTTACCACCTTTAATTTTTTTAACATATTTTTTAATAAATGTAAACAATATTTATATTCTCTAGAATTATGGAAAAATACGAAAATTACTATATTTACAATGATTAAACTTATAATTCCATTAAAAAATATTTGAATTAAGGAATTATTAAAATTAATGTACTCAATAATTATAAAAGAAATAACGCCCATTAAAATAACTAATAACAAATATTTAAAAAAATGGATAAAGTATAACAGAATACTATCAGAAAAAATCGTTTTATACACATATTTAGGGTAACTATAAAAATGTAATAACAAATAACTGATAATTGTACCCATAAAAACACCTGCCATACCAAAATAATGAACTAAAATTATTGATAAAACAATATTTATGATAGATTGACCTACCGGAACTAATCTGTCCTCGTAAAAAATTCCAGCTGCCTCCTTAAACGTATTCATAGTTTTAGTCATCGACCTAACATATAAACTCATTGATAAAGTTATAATAATCATAGTTGATAATAAATACTCTTCACCTATCCATATCACTATAAATGGCTGTATAACACATAAAAACGCTATTGAAATAATAGAAGATATCCAAAAATTAATAAAGTATATATTTTCAAAAACACAATATTTTTTTTCTTTATTTGGTTCAATTAAAAGATTGCCAACACTTGCCGTAATAGCTGAAAAAATATGTGTCATCAAATTATTTATAGCTGTTATAATTAAATTATAATTAGTATATAATCCAACCATTTTTATACCTAAAAAAGAAGATATAATAATACTATCAGAGCCATCAACAACAAAATTACCTAATTTATGAAATACTAACCCTTTTGTTCTCTTAAAAATACCTTTACTGGTTTTCTTATCAAGTTTTTCATGACCATCAACAAATATTTCTGGATATTTTTTCTTGGAAATAAAAGCAACAGCGTAATTTTCGCCAAATCTACACATTATTTTAATTATTAAATACAAATAATAATTATGTGTAATATACAAAAAAATCAATTGCAATATATTCATTATTACTAAATAAAATATATGTATTATATTAACAATATAATTTTCTTGATTCGCATATAGAATAGATTGTTTATATGCAATCAAATATGATGCAAAAGTATCAACTAAAAATAAAATATAAATTACAATAATATTATCGGAAATTATGACATTATTAACAATAAAAGGTAGAAAAGGAATAAATAACAACCCAATTAATAAAACCAAAAAGGCAATTATTGTATAAGCCTTTTTATAAAAAAATACAAGCGATTTAATTTTATTAATGTCATTTTCTTTAACTGGGCGATATAAATTATAAATTATTGCAGGACCTATACCCAACTCAACAATTCCTAACATGGAAATAATATTTGTAAACAGGCCTGTTATTCCCAAATACTCTGTACCCAAAATAGTAATAAAAATTTTTTGAGATATTAAACCAATTAAAGAAGTTAAAATAACCATAATAACAGAAACTATAGCATTTCTAATTGAATTTTTAGTTCTCATATAAAATATCACCTTTTACTTAAAATAATTTATTTTTTTATTTTATTATTTTATTATTTTATTTAATAATTTTTCTAGCTGAATAACTTTTTCTTCAACCTTTAATTGAACTTTAGCATACTGATAACCACATTTACCTATTATTTTAGAGGAAGTTAAATTATCATGTAAAAAATTGATTGCATTAATCATTTCTGTCATATTCTTTATAACAATTCCTCCAGGCAATGCCCTAATGCAACCGACATCAGTTGATATATATGGAATACCTGATGCCATAGCTTCTATAATAGATACTGGGTAAACCTCATGTTTACTAGCAAACAAATACATTGAAGCAGATTTAATCATTTTAACAGTTATACTCCTACTCTGATTAGTTAAAATCTTAACGTCTCTATTACCATATTTTTTTCTTAATTTATTATTCAATTTAATCAATTGTCGATAATAATTAGTTTTTTTACTTCCAATCAAAACCAATCCAAAATTTTGACAATTGGCCTTATAAAAAGCTTTTAAAATAAATTTTTGATTTTTACCAGGAAGAAAATTAGAAACACAAATTGCATATTTATCTTTGTCACTACTCTCATGAATACAAACATCATTGAAAAAAATAGAATCAGCAGCATTTTCCAATGTAAAAGGAACAATGTTATACATTTTCACAAAAAAGTTATAACCTACACACAATGGATGTAACTGTATAACCTTATCATAATATAAAAAATTACTTTTTTTTAAATATAGCGGCATCCAACGTATATTTTTCCATATTTTATTACAAATATCTCTAAAACTACTAAAGTTATATAAATGCCATCCAAAATCATACATTCCGTGCATATACAAAATTTTTTTACAATTAATCTCACTTAAATGTGATAATAACAAATCTGTAAATGCTGTTTGTGTACAAACATTTATCAAAACATCAATATCTTTTGATTTAGTCAAAACATCTTTTATATATTTTTTTCTATCACCAAAATATAAGCCAAACTTAGTTCTTAAATCAAATCTTTTAATTTTAACATTATGAAATGTCTCAAAATTTTTATTTTCATCAATATTAGAAGTAAAAACTGTAACATCATGTCCTCTAGAAGCAAGACCTTCAGCCAAATATTGAGTAACCATTTGCACACCATCTTTTTTAGGATAATATGTTTCCACCGTAAATAATATTTTCATTTTTCTTAATCGTCTCCTTTAACTTTTTTATTTTTACAAAGCGGAATAAAAACCAAGGCCAATATATACCAAAACATATCAGCAGACATACAACTCAAAGACATTAGCATTATCATAAATATCATCAATGGTAAATAATTAATAAAATTATTTTTAAATATAACCTTATTACGAATATTATAAATAAATAATATAATAAAGACTAATACCCCTAATACTCCCCAACTTAAAATAAAATCTAAATATGTATTATGAGCAATCAACATCATTCCATATTGTTGGTAATAAGAAAAATAATTTATTCCTCTACCAAACAATAAAGAGATAACATCATTATTAATTAAAGTTATATATTCAGAAAACAGCTCACTTCTTCCAGAAGTAAAATTATCTAAACTTGTTGAATTATAACTCTCTTTAAATCTTTCAAAAAATTTTTCTACTAAATATTTTAATTGTTCCTTTAAAAATAATAAAACTATCGCTATAATCGGCATAATTTTAGCAAAAATACCACACATTTTTTTTAAATTTCCCTTAAATAAAACATTAATCAAATAAAAACAAAAGATTATCAACATTCCTAATATACACATTTTACTAGATGTAAGTAAACCAATTACAATATTTAAAACAATCACAATAGATTCAATTAAATTTAGTTTTGAACCATACGAATATATCAATAAACCCGAAATTCCTATCAAAATATAAAAGCTTAAATAATTTGCATCATTTCCATAAGCACTCAAACGATATCTGGAACTAAAAATAAGATTTATTGTATCAGGATTACATATAATAAATATTAAAGCTGAGATAACTACGCCAAAAGATAAAGATAAAGACATTTCTCTGAAATCTTTTTTTGACCAATCATCATTAATTATGCACAAGCAAACCATAAAATCAAATGAAATATTTATTGCGCCAAAAAGCGTTGAATTAAATTGTTCTATATTCAAAAAACCGTGAAAGAATTCTAGTAAAAAAATCAAATATGAACAAATAAAAATTCTTTTAATGTTTTTTATTTTTTTCCATGAAGTAATTAAATATTTAAACGAAATTAATAAAACAATTATATTAATACAACTTAAAAATCCCAAAACATCTAAAATTCTAATATTAGGTAATAAAAAGAAAATCAATTTAATATTATCTGATGTATCATTCCTTATAATTTTATATAAACTATACAATATCGCAACATAACCAAAAACAAACGAAACACTATTAGATAACAAAAAGAAAACAGACAAAATAGCGTAACTAAACAAATTTTTATTTATTATTTTTTTATCAAATAAAACTGAGTTCATATTTTTTTACCAACAATTAGTTTCTTAATTGCAAAAAATCTGTTTAGTTTATTTTTTACAGCCTTTAATTTAATTTTTAAATATAAAATATTTACATTAATCTTTGATGGTTGACACTTCTTAATAAAATCAATATCTATTTTTTCAAAATTAATAAAATCTTCATACGTAATTATAAATTTACTACATTTATTACTAATTTTATTACTCATTTTCCTTTTTTGAAAATGTATATATGCATATTCTTTTTTTTCAATTAATTCTTTTGAGTTAATAGAATAATTGAAGATTTTACCCTTTTCAAAAGAAAAAACCATTTTCTTTTTTTCTTTTTTAAACTTACCATCAATCAATCTCACCATTGTTAATCTTTTTGAAAGGCAATTAATATCAGCAATATACTTTTCATAATTAAAAATTTTAAAATTATGATAAACTAATAAGTTATTGATTCCATAATCACCTATTTCATCAAAGCCAAAATTAATTGGAGCACTTAAAATATCTTTAAAATCAATCTTCGAATTAGGATTATTTAACATAAAACTTTCACGTATTTCTTTTGTATTTTTCATCAAGCATAAATGACCCAAATATGAAATTTTGTCATAATCATCATTTGGTAAAAAACTTTCTATATCACCAAAAATTAAATCCAAATCACAATATCCCCAATATTGACAACCATTCAAATATTCTTCAAATAAATAACCATAAGTTGGCTTAAAGTCACAAAGTTTATAAGGTTTAATTAATGCAATTTTAAAATTTAATTTTTTCTGAACTTTTTTTACAAAATCAGCAAATGACAATCTTATAATCTCAACATTTTTAGGTAAAACATATGATGTATTGTCATCTGTAAAAATTATAAATTTAAATTTGGAATTATATTCACATGAAATAAGCCACAAATTAAAATGAACTGGCAATTTTCCAAAATATGGACAAAAAATTACATATTTAAAACTCAAAAATATCACCGCCTCAATTTTTTCTTATAAACAATTGCCCTTAAAAAATTAGGCATATTTGCTACCACTACTCTAACAATTAAATTACACATATATTCAAACCTATTTATTATGCCTATTTTGTAAATCTTGTTTTCAAAGTTTAATATGCATTTATTATACGAAAAACCTCCACGACGTTTTGTCATATCAAAACCAGTTCTAACTTTCATCAATGGTTCTTGAAAATTATAAAAATAGCATCCGTTTTTTATCATTTTACACCATAAATAATAATCTTCGAAATATAAACAATCTTCATAACTTCCTGCTTTTAATACAGAGTCTTTTCTATAAATGACTGTCATATGATTAATACCATTACGTTTTTTCATATATTTTTTAATTTCATTATCATGTTCAGGTACAACACGCATTGCTAATTTATTTTTTAAGTTTTCATCATACTCTTCAATATTGCATCCAACGACGTCAACTTCGGGATGGTTTAAAATATAATCAATTTCTCTTTCAAATCTATTGGGATAACAATAATCGTCAGCATCCATTCTTGCAACGTAATCGAATTTACAATAATTTAATCCCTCATTTAATGTTAATCCAAGTCCAAGATTTTTATCTCTTTTATATATCTCAATAATTTTATTATTTTTTACATAAGATTCTAATAAATCATCCAATTTTTTAGATACTTTACCATCTTCCATTATTACAATCTGATTAGGTAATAAAGTTTGATTTAATAAACTATCAATAGCAACTTTCACATATTCTGAATTATCATTTTTATATACAGACATTAATACAGAAAATTTAATTTTTTTCATTATATTATACCTCTTCGGCTCTTCTTCTATTTTCATTTTCTAGTTCTTTATTTTTTTCATACTCTTTTTCATGTTCAATTAATGTCTCTAATTCTGTTTGAATAGTACTTTTTCCTGCATCTGCTCCTTCTTTGGATAAAACTGTTTTAATTGTTAGAAAAAATATTTTTACATCTTGAATAAAAGAATAATTTTTAACATATTCTAAATCATAATTTATTTTAGCTAATATACTTATATTATTTCTTCCTTTAATCTGGGCTAAACCAGTAATGCCAGGCAACACATCATTTCTATGTCTTTGGTATTCAGTCATATTTTCATAATAATCAGGTATCCATGGTCTAGGACCTATAAATGACATTTCTCCTTTAATTATATTAATTAATTGTGGAAGTTCATCTAAACTTAATTTTCTTAATATATTACCTATTTTAGTGTGCTGATCTTGTTTAGAAAAATCATGAACATCATTATTTGCAGTCATACTTCTAAATTTGTACACCTTAAAATTTTTACCATATTTACCAGTTCTTTCTTGCTTAAAAAACACGGGGCCTTTGCTGTCTAACTTAATTAAAATACCAATAATTAACATTGGAACTAAGAAAATAATTATTAAAATTATTGCTATAATAAAATCAAACATTCTTTTTATGTATTGATACATACTCCCTACTCCTACTTTCTACCTTAATATACCTATATTTTCATTTAAAATTACCTTATCAAAATTATTTTCTAACAAATCATCTACAATATTATCATTCTTCACTAATTTTTTCAAAAGTTTTTTTAATTTTTTTAATTTAAAATCTTTATCATGATGACAATCACTACCTAGAAAAGTTATTTTATGTTTTTTTAACAAATAAATTAACGTTTTTTTTGCTTCTTTACCGTATTTACCATATAAACTTTTATAATTTCCTTGTAATAAAACACCCATCCTCAAATATTCATCGATGTAATCTGGGTGTTTTTGAAAAATTCTATATCTTTCTGGATGTGCTAAAATAGGAACATATCCAGATATAACTAATTTATAAATAATATCTTTTGTATTATAAAGCATATTCCCCATAGGAAATTCTAATAATAAATATTTTGAATCATTAATTGTTTGAATTTCTTCTTTATTAATTAAATCAACAAAATCTTCAGTAATATAAACTTCATTACCTAAATATAAATTAATATTTATATTTTCTTTATTTTTTCTATCTATAAGGGCTTGAAATCTTTTACTTTTTTCTTTATTATTGCAAGTATATTTAGTGTTTTTTATATAATGTGGGGTAATAACTAAATCCGTAATTCCTTGCTTTTCAGCTTCTTTTAATAAAGATATACTCTCACTTATATCTTTACAACCATCATCTATTCCAAACAATAAATGGGAATGAATATCTTTCATTTATCCTCTCTTCTTTTTCTTTTTTGTGCCATAATATTCATCAGAATAATAACTATAGTAACTATTATCTTTTGTTGAGGCTTTATTAATTACTATCCCAGTAATTTTAGCATTAGCTTGAGCAAAAACTTTCTTCGTTTTATCCAAGCTTTCTACCTTTGTCTTTTTGTTACTTACAACAACAATATTAGCGTCACTATATTTTGTCATAATCATGGTATCACTAAGCCCTAAAACTGGAGGACAATCTAGTAAAATAATATCATATTTATCTTTTATCTGATTCAAAAAATTACTATTATTTTCTGAAACCAAAAGTTCTACTGGATTTGGTGGTGTTGGTCCAGTTGGTAGTAAATCAATATTTTTATTTGTTGTATTAATAATATATTTTTTTAATTTTAAATCATCTTTATAATTTAAAATTAAATTAGAATATCCACCGCTTGTTAAATTCATAACTTCAAATATTTCATGTTGACGACCTTTACGTAAATCACAATCAATAATTAATACTTTTTTATTTTCTTGTGCATAGGCAACTGCTAAATTAGCAGTTATAAAACTTTTTCCATCACCAGATTGAGGTGAAGTAATTAACAAAACTTTTAATTCTTTATCAATAGTTGAAAATGATAAATTTGTACGAATTGTCTTTATAGCTTCACTAAATGCTGATTTAGGATTTACATTTATAACTAGATCTGTTGACATATAGACACTACTCCTTATCTTCTTTAGGTACTACACCAATAACAGTAAGTCCTAATTTATTTTCTATAATTTCACTTGATTTAATTGATGTATCAAAATAATATATTATGAATATTGTACCAAAAGATAATACAATACCTGCTAATAAATAAATAATATTATCCTTAACATAATTTACATTATATGGCTCTTTAGCCACTTCAGCTTTATCAATGATTGCAACGTTTTCAAGATTATAAATTTCTTGAATTTCTTTTGAAAAAACATCTGCTATTTCATCTGTTATTTTTTTAGCAATTTTAGCTTTTTCATTAGAAACCGTAATTTTAATAATTTCTGTATCCTCAACGGATGTTGTCACAATATTTTTTGATAATTCAGCAACATTCATTTTTAAATCTAAATTTTTAATTACTTGAGATAATACTTTTCTACTTTTAATAATTTCACTATAAGTTCCTATCAAATTTTGATTTAATTGTGAATCACTTTGATTATAACCATCCTTGCTCTCACCAACCAAAACAATAGTGGTATTACTTTGGTACATTGGAACTCTTTTTAATATTGTATAAACATTACCAACTATTAATGTTGTAACTATAATAATCACAATCCAAAGAATCTTTGATTTAAAATAGCTATATAATTCTTTTAAATTAATTTCTTCCATAATACTCCCTCTTTCGTTAAAAACGACGTTATTATACTATAAACATTATAATAAGTCAATTTTAATATAAAACCTTAAAAATAGTTACTTTATAACGATTTTTATCATCAAAAAACTTTATAGATAATAATTTATAAATCTATAAAGTTTAAAAATATTAACCATATTAACTTGCAATATACAAAATGTTTATGGCAATTTCTTTTTTCTTATTTTCTCCCTTCTTTCCATTTCTTCTTCTTCAGTGCAAAATAAACCCATTCTAATTCTAACATCACATAAACTATATCTTAAAGGATTTTTTCTAATATTTCTTCTAAGATTTTCTCCTTCTTCTTTACTAATTGGTAAATCGGACCAAGGAGTAGATATGATATCTCTTTTCATAAAACTACATCTCCTTTATTTCATCAATTAAACTTATAAACTCATTTTGTATTTCTTCTAATCTTTTTTTAGTTTTAGCTTCAAATCTAACAGTCAAATCTGGACCTGTATTACTAGCTCTAACTAAAGACCAACCATCATCAAATGTAACTCTAATACCATCTATTAATGAATATTCATATTTCTTTTCTTTTGAATATTCTATTACCTTATCAACTATTTTAAATTTATTTTCATCAGTTACTTTAATTTTAATTTCATCAGTAGAAAAATAAGAATTTACTCCATTAAATAATTCACTTATTTTTTTATCAGTATGTGAAAGTAATTCTATTATTCTAAGAATGCCATAAATACCATCATCGAACCCTAAATACCTATCTTTAAAAAATAAATGTCCAGAGTATTCGCCACCAAAATCTAAATTATTATCATTTACATAACTTCTGCAGTAAACACTGCCTGTTCTATTCATGCATGGCTCTAAACCAAGTTTTTTAATTTCATCAATTAAACTCATTGAACATTTAACATCAAAAACTCCTTTTTTAACCTCCATAGAATTAGCTAAAGCTCTATAAAATAAAATCATAATCATATCCGCAGACATAAATGTTCCATCCTCTAAAACAAGACCACATCTATCTGCATCCCCATCAATAGCTAATCCCAAATCATAACCTAATTCTTTTACCTTTAACCCTAAATCTTTCAAATTATCCTTAACCGCTGGGTCTGGAATATGATTAGGAAAATTAGAATCACTTTCAGCATATAAAAGTTCATATTCTATATTAAATTCTTTTAAAATACTTTCCATAAATATACTACCAGTCCCATTACCACAATCAATAACAGCTTTAATCTTTCTATTTCCAAAACTTAAAGACTTCTTCAAATTATCTAAATAAAAAGGAAAAACATCTTCATTAATAACAGTACCTTTACCACTTCTAAAGTCATAACACTCTAAATAATCTTCAAACTTTCTAAGCTCATCACCATATAATGAATCATTTTTTTTAATAGACATTTTAAAACCATTATATTCCTTAGGATTATGACTAGCTGTAACCATTATACCAGCATTAACTCCATAAAATATCTTCGCAAAATTATGCATTGGTGTTGTTACTAAACCCAAATTAAGTATATTAACTCCACTATCCAATATTCCTTGCATTAAAGCTGGATATATTTCTAAATGACTTTTTCTATTATCATGACCCAATATTACTTTAGTCTCTCCAAGCTCAAAAACATAGCTTCCAAAAGCTCTACCAATAGTATAAGCCACATCCTCATTTAAATCTTTACCATAAATTCCCCTAACATCATATTCTCTAAAAATTTTAAAATTAATTTCTTTAGTTATTTTCATACCCCTATCCTCCTATTAACATTATATATTACTTTAAACAAAAGTACAATCTTTTCATATTTAATAACTTTATTAAGTATAATATGTTGAGGTGGTTCAATGTTAAAAAAATTAAAAGTATTTTTAACATTTATATCATTTATCATAATCATCATTTCAATCTATTTAAAATTTATCAAACAAAATAAAATAGACATACCAAAAATCACTTTATATGGAAAAAACATCATAACAATTTATCAAAATACTAACTATAAAGAACCAGGTTATAAAGCAACAGAATCAAATAAAAATATAACAGATAAAGTAAAAATAAAAGGAAAAGTTAATACTCAAAAATTAGGAACATATGAACTTATTTATACCGTTAAAAATAAAAAAGGAGAAATAGCCAAAGCTCATAGATTTGTCAAAGTAATTAAAGAAAAAACTGAAATATATAAAGAAGAATACGATAAAATAGACAATAAATCAAGAGGCTGGTGGAGTAATAATAAACTAGATGGTAAAAGGCCATCAGGGGGCGCTGATATAAATGAATTAAAAAAATATAATGCTTTCTTTATGGGGCCAAATGAAAAAGTCCTATATCTAACATTTGATGAAGGAGGACTACAAACATATGTCAAAGAAATAGTTGATGTTTTAAATCAAAACAATGTTAAAGCCACATTTTTCCTTTGCCGAAAATATATTGAAGAAAATGCTAATTTAATTAAAGAGATGGCCGAACAAGGACATACAGTTGCTAATCACACATCCCACCATTTAAATATGCCATCTTTAGCCACAAAAGAAAACTTTAGTAAATATCTAAGTGAAATTAAAGAAGTTGAAAAAACATATTATAATATAACTGGAAAAAATATGGAAAAAGTATACAGGGACCCTAGAGGCGAATGGAGTTATAGAGACTTACAAATAATGAAAGACTTAGGATATAAAACATATTTTTATAGTGCTGACTACTTAGATTATAAAGAAGATGTTTCCAAAGAAAAAGCTCTAAATGAATTAACAAAAAGAGTTCATAATGGTGCCATATATTTAATGCACCCTAAAAACAAAGGCAATTATGAAGCTTTAGATACTTTTATTAAAAATATGAAAAAACAAGGATATAAATTTGACCTTGTTAAAAACATTAAATAAATTTAAGGTAAATTAAGTATTTGTCCTATCATTAAAGTATTACTAGTTAAACCATTTAAACTTTTAAGTTCATTCACTGTCGTACCATATCTATTTGCAATACTCCATAAACTATCTCCTGATTTCACTATATAAGTATTATTAGAATTAGGCACTTTTAAAACTTGACCTATACTTAAATTATCACTAGTTAAACCATTCATACTTTTAAGTTCATTAACTGTTATCCCATACTTATTTGCAATATTCCATAAACTATCTCCTGCTTTAACTACATAAGTATTATTATCTAAACTATTAGATATTTTTAAAACTTGACCTATACTTAAATTATCGCTAGTTAAATTATTTAAATTTTTAAGTTCTGCTACTGTAAGTCCATATTGATTAGCTATTTTCCATAAACTATCTCCTGATTTTACAATATAAGTATCATCAGAATTACTTGAATTATCTAAAGTTGGAACCTCTAAAATCTGACCAACACTTAAATTATCACTAGTTAAACCATTCATATTTTTAAGTTCATTAACTGTTATTCCATATTGATTAGCTATTTTCCACAAACTATCTCCTGACTTTACAATATAATAGTTATCTCCAGATAAACTAGGTACAGTCTCTCCTTCATAAGTTGCTATAACAGCATCCACAACTGCATCCACATATTCTTTATAATTATTTTGAATTTTAGCCAAATCAGTTGGATTATCAATAAAACCATATTCTACAATTACTGGATGTGTATTGCTTCCAGTATTTCTATGCATAAAATAATAATCCTTAGATGTATCACTAGGTAATCTTCTTTGATAAAACTTTCTCATCTTTTGACCAGCATTTCCTAAAGCTGTTAAAATATTAGAAGCTAAATTACTATTATCTCTCAAAGCATATATAACCTCAGCTCCTTCAGCACCTTGTATTCCAGACCCAGCCGCATTAATATGATTAGAAATAACAACCACATTAGGATTATCTCCGTATGCAGCAAGTACTCTATTTACTCTTTCAGTAGGAGAAATTGTTTCATCAGTACCTCTAATTAAAGTAACTGGAACGCCTCTTTTTTGAAATTCTTCAAGCATATACTGACTAATCATTAAAGTTAAATCTTTTTCTCTAACACCAGAACTACTTACAGCTCCAGGGTCGCTTCCCCCATGACCAGCATCAATTACCACCTGTAAATTATTCATATCTTCACCCCTATTTTAAAGTATGAAAATGTGGGTGTTTGGTTACAAAATTACTTTGCCAATAATTTAAAAGTTTACTTTATATTTTTTATTTTTAACTAAATCTTCTAAATAATTTCTATTTCCCCCATATAATTCAACCACATCTAAAAATAAATTCCACACTTGTCCAGTATTCATAACTTCTTTTGCAATTTTATATCCCTGCTCTAAAGATTCGACCTTATCTGCTAATAACAGAAAAATCGCTGCATTCACACATATTGTTGTCACCTGACTTTTAGTTCCATCCCCGTGTAATATTTTTAAAGATGTAATAATATTTTCCTTCTCACTTTGTTTTTCATTAATATCACTCAACTCAAAATCATGAGATAATTGTAAAGCATCTTGTATATCAGCAGAAATTACCCTTTCCACATGTCCGTCTTTAATTCTTGCAAAATTTACACAACCAATAGGTAATAATTCATCTAAAAAATGAGTCCCATCATAAGTAGATGAATAAGTGAGAGAATTTTTTATACCAAATTTTTTTAAAACTTCTGCAGATAACTTTACATTAGGGTGTGAAAGTCCATAAGCCAATGAATCAATTTGAACAGGAAAACTTAATCCAGCTAATGCAAAGCTCATTGCATGAGGTGCATAAAACACACCACCATAAACTTTAGCAAATTTAGGTGTTGTTTCCTCTATAGAAAAAAACGATATATGATATTTTTTTAAAATTTCTACTTTTTTGTTAAATGGTAAATCTACATCAATTTTACATATATCTAAAAAATCAGATGAACCAGTTTTTGATGAAGTTGAATGCGAACATGCTTTAGCAATATTTGCTCCACAAGCAGCTGCGACAAAACATGCAGTAGTAGTTATATTAATTGTTTTTATTCCTTTTTTTCCGCTAGAAGCGACACCCACTAGCTTATTATTATTTGGCAAATCAATTTTTGGCTTATTAACATCTAACATATTATCCATACCTAATGATGCTTTTAATAACCCGCTAACTTCATTAACAGTTGCACCTTTTACCATGATGCCATTTAATAACATTGTTAATAAACTAATTCTTTTGGACTCATCTTTTTCATTTAATATTATTCTCATAGCATCTTCTGTTTCATATTCATCTAATGATAAACCAATATTTAACTTATATAAAGATTCGTAAGGCTCTTTATATTCTTTAACCTTTATTATTTCCATAAATTCCTCCTTCTTTATAAAATAGCATAATATCATATAAAGATTTAGCACAAATAGCACATTTATTTTCTAGCTGTTTACTTATTCTTTCTATATCATGTACATGTATTACGCTTATATTAGCATTTAATGCGGCATGAATACCAACTGAACTGTCCTCAATAGCAACAACTTCATTCTTTTCTACATTTAATTGATTAATGGCATATTCGTAAAGAGCTGGATGTGGTTTTAAATGTTTAACATTTTCTCTACAAGCAATACTATTAAATATATTAATATCTATACCTGCTTGTTTCAACAATAATTGTGTAAGCTCAAATGAATTTGAAGTTACTAGTCCAATATAACATTTTTCCGATTGTAAATATTCTATAAATTCAAAAAAACCATTTTTTACAAAAATTTTATGATTTAATATATAGTTGCTCCGATATTCTAATAATTCCTTCCAATACTCCTCCTTGTTATAATTATTATATTTTTCTTCCATGATACTAGAAATTATATCTTTAGATTTACCTAAAAAATTTTTAATATAAAATTTTTTTGAAACAAATATATTTTTATGACGATTATATTCTAACATTAACTTTAAATATAAATTTTCAGTATCTAATATAGTTCCATCTAAATCAAATAAAAATACTTTAGGTAATTTCATAAAATTCATTACTTGCACACCCCTTATTGAACTTAACAGGAAATTTTTCATCTAATTCTTTCCAATCTAAAGTAGAAAGTGTAAATTTCTGCGTATCTAATATTTCTTGAATATGTGAGATTTTATTACTTTTGAAAATTATATATATATTTTCTTGTTGTAATAACCACTTAGCAACTATCTGAACATTAGAAACATGATATTTTTCTGATAACTTATCTAATAATGGGTATGTTCCTTTACTATACATAGGATCTATCACTCCAGGATAAGAAAGAAGAATTGGGCGCCAACATATAAACTTAATTTTATTATCCTTGCAATAATTAATTACTCCTTTACATTGTGATTCTCTACATATTAAATTATATTGATTTTGAACAGCATACACCTTTTTATTTAAATATTTATTATATTCTTCAATAGTTGAAATTCCAACATTAGATAAACCAACATTTTTTATTACTCCTTTGCTTAACAAATAATTTAAAGCTCTACAAGTTTCTTCAATTGGAATTTTAGGATTTTGTTTATGCACATAATATAAATCAATATAATTTGTAGATAATCTTTTTAAAGAAGCAAAACAAGAATCTATTAACTTATTATACGATAAATTCCACTCCCTAACTTTAGTGGCTAAAAAAATTTTACTTCTATCATATTTTTTTATTGCTTTTCCTACTAAAATTTCACTTTTTCCACCAGAATAACTTTCTGAAGTATCAATATGACTTATTCCATTATCAATTGCATATTGAATCGCCATAATATCATGTTCATCATCATTATCAGGATTTGCTATGACATCACCACCTAATAGCCATGTTCCTAAGCCAATTTTAGATATACACAACACTATCACCTCTTAGCAATACAATTTTTAATTATTTTAGCACAAAGTCATAATCTTAACAACATTTGATTATAATTTTCCTTATTACATGTTTGATACAGTTTTTAAATTATGATAAAATAGAGCTAATAAAATTAGATTTTAAGAAGGGTATCTATATGAAAATCGAAAGAAAAATAATAATCGAACTATTAAAATATGAAAATAATAATAAAGTATTAGAATTAATGAAATATAATCCAAATTGGATTGAAATATTAGGATTCTTAACGTACCATAGATTAGCAGGTTTAACTTATGAAAAAATTAAAAATTTAAATGTCAGAAATTTTGATTATCCAGTATATCTTAATACGTATATGATAAATCAATCCCAAAAAATAAGAACTTATGAGCAAAATAAATGGATAAATATTATTTCTAATGAATTAAATAAGGAAAATATCAAATATGTTTTTTTAAAAGGAGCCATTTTAAACAATGTATTATTTGAATATGGAAGTAGAGTTAGTAATGATATTGATATTTTAATTGAAAAAAAATCAATTCCAATAATTACAAATGTTTTAAATAAATTGGGATTCGTTCAAGGTAAATACAATTATAAAACCAAAACTATACGTAAATTTACTAAAAAAGAAATTGAAGAAAGTGTTCTTACGAGGGGCGAAACTGCCCCATTTGTTAAAAAAACAAACATGCCAGAAATTGAAACAATAGATATAGATATAAATTTTTCAATTGATTGGAAGCCAACTGATAATGAAATAGTAAATGATTTTTTAAATAATAGAATTTTAATTGTCAAAAATGACAATATACCAATTTTTTCTTTAAACCATTATCATAACTTTATAGAATTATGTATTCATTTATATAAAGATTGCTCATTAATAGATATAATCAAAAAGCGTAAGGTTTTAGATTTATATAAGTTTGTTGATATTTATTATTACTTAAAAAAATATAAAATGGAAATAAACATGAATACTTTATATGAAATAATAAAAAAATATAAATTAAAAAAATATATATTTTTTGCTCTAAAATACGTAACAGAAATTTTCCCAGATATAAAAGAAGATGAACTAGAGAATTTACTTAAAAAAATCGAAAAAGACAATACTTTAAACACAATTTATAATCAATATAATCCAAGTATAAAAATGAAAACAAATGCAACAATCAATGACATTATATTTTCATATAATGTCATTGATAAATATAAGTAGGAGGAAAACGTATGAATGACATTTTAAAAGAAATAGTTCAATATAATGATAAAAATGAAATAAATATTAATTTAAAAAATAGTAAATTATTTACTCATATCAAATGTTACTCAACAATTTGTAAAACAAAATTAATTGAATTTTCTAACTCTTTTAATAAATTATTCGAAGCAAATCATAATAGCGAAAATATTTTGAATGCTACAATTATAGAAAATGAGGTTTTATTTGAAAGAGTAAACATTTTCTTTAATAACAGCCCATTAGAAGAAACAGATTCGATAAAAAAATTTAATATAGCTACTATAACAACATCAAAGGCAAAATGTACAGAAGATAATAGATTTTATATATTAAAATGTTATGATTACTTTATATATATTTTTGACAAAAAAAAGAAATCATGTTACATGATAATCAAAAATAATATTAAAGCAATTACTATGGTTAATATATTACTCCTAACCCCCTATCTTATGTATGGTGAACTTTATGCTGTTCATGGAGGATTAGTAAGTAACGGAACATACAATATATTAATAAACAATTCAAGTTTAGGTGGTAAAACTACTTTTGCATTATTATTTGCATCTAATAACTGGAATATAATAACTGAAGAAACAACATATATTACAAAAAATGGAAACATTCTTCCATATAATATTAGAAATTATTTTAATATTAGAGTAGGAACTTATTTAACCTTTAAAGACTATTTTATAAAAAAAGGAATCTTAAATAATGAATTCCTTAAAATGGAAAATAAAACCAATGAAGAATTGTTTGATTATGGCAAAAAAAATCAATTTTCTATAGATTTTGATAAAATAGGACAAAATATAAAATTTACAAAAATGAAAATTACTCATTCAATAAAAGTTTCAATAGAAAAAAGAGATGATATTCAAATTACAAAATGTTCACCAACTGAAAATGTAAATGCCTTTCTAGAGTTAAGTTTAGCACCTACTGTTTTACTCTTTCAAGAGTTGTTAAATTACAATGAAATTAATAAAGAGAAAAGACAAGAAGAATTAAATAATATATTTAAAAATACAAAGAGTTTTATTTTAAAATCCAATTTTAATTATAAAGAAGAGTTTGCCTATATTATTAAAAATATAGAATGTAAAAAAAAAAAACAGAGTAATAAATGATACTCACTACATCATTTAATCACCTGTTTTTTTATCTAATTTTTTTTTCTGAATCAGAGCTATATGTTATAGGCTCAGAACCGTATTTAATACATTGGTCATTAATCAATTCTATATCATTTCTATAATCTAATCCAATAGCTCTTTTTACACGTTGTAAAGTTTCTGCGGCTATTTTTCTAGCTTTATCACTACCATCAAATAAAATTTGATATACCTCTGGTATATGTTGTTCATAATAATGTCTTCTAGCACGAATTGGGGCTAAGGTATCTTCAATGACAAAATTTAAGAATTTTTTTACTTTCATATCACCTAAACCACCACGTTCATAATGTGCTTTTAATTCTTCCAAATTTTTATATTCTAATTTTCCTGTTTCTTTATTCATAAAATATTCTGCGAAGTGTTCATCTTTTGCAAAGGCAGATAAATAAATAAACACAGGATTATCTTTTGTATCACCTGGATCTGATACTTTCAAATGATTAGGATCAGTGTACATACTCATTACTTTCTTTCTTACTTCTTCTGGAGAATCGGCTAAATAAATACAGTTTCCAATTGATTTACTCATTTTTGCTTGGCCATCAGTACCAGGAAGTCTTTGACAAACAACATTTTGTGGTAATACAGCTTGTGGCTCAACTAAAGTTTCACCATATAGCCTATTAAATGTTCTAACAATTTCCCTAGTCTGCTCAATCATTGGTAACTGGTCATCACCAACAGGAACTATATTTGCATTAAAAGCTGTAATATCAGCCGCTTGACTAATTGGATATGTTAAAAATCCTACAGGAATTGAATTATCAAATCCTCTATATGTTATTTCTTGTTTGACAGTAGGATTTCTTTGAAGTCTTGCTAAAGTAACTAAATTCATATAATAAAATGTCAAATCGCTTAATTCAGGAACTTCAGATTGTAAAAATATAGTACTTTTTGATGGATCAATTCCACAAGATAAATAATCCAAAGCAACTTCAATAACATTATCTTTTACTTTTTGAATATTTCCAGAATTATCAGTTGTTGCTTGAGCATCAGCAATTTCTATAAAAATTTGATCAAATTGACCAGAATTTTGCAACTGAACTCTTTGTGATAAAGAACCAACTAAATGTCCTAAATGTAATCTACCTGTTGGCCTGTCACCAGTTAATATAATATTTTCCATATTTTCCTCCTAAACATCATTTTCACGCATATACTATCATATATTATTTTTTTTGTCAATTTCAACTAAAAAATTTGGTAAGTCATCTAACTTAACATATATATTAGCTAACTCCAACAACTCTTTTGGTGGGAGATTTTCTCCTGTTGCAATTTTATATCCACAGTCTAATTTAAACATGTCAACATCATTTAAATCGTTTCCTATAATAATAATATCTTTTAAATCAACATTACAAATCTCAGCTAATTTCTTTACTCCAAATCCTTTATTTGTTCCTTTATTACAAATTGAATGAAATTCATTTTCAGATACAACAACATGAAAATCTTTTAACTCATCAATAGATTCATCTAATTCCAAACCTCTTGTAGTTATTCTACAAATATTATTCTTATCAATGTTATTTAAAAAATCAGTTATATTATCATAAATTTCCTCACTATAAAACCACGGCTGTGTTAAATTTTCGGTTAATTTTTTACTTCCCTTCAAAAATTTATATTTATGATTTTCTAAATCAACATAAGCTAAAAATTCATATGGCACATCATTTAATTTAGAAATTAATGCTTTAACTTTATCATAATCCATTTTATCATTATAAATTACTTTACCTTTTTTATCTACAATAACAGAACCATTTTCACAAATAAATGGTACTTTTAAATCTATATTTTTTAATGTTTCATAACCGCCTTGATAACCTTTTCCTGTACAAAAAGTACAATTATAATTTTTTAAATTGTTGAGTGTATCTAACAAATTATCATTATTAATTCCTTTGGTAGAAGCAATACCACTCATATCACAAATAATTAATTTCATTTAGTTTCCTCCACTTTAAATAATTCATTATATGTATTGATTGGTTCATTATATTTAGATTCTTCCCATAAACATTTAAGTTTTATAAAAAAATCATAATATTTCTTTTTGTATTTTAGCCATTCATCATAATTTCTATTTCTATTATTAAATGCTATAGTAGCATCATTAATAATATTAGCATTCCAATTTGAAGCCAGTGTAATCATTTGTAATATAACTTCTTCATTTCTAAAACCACATTCTACTATTTTTTTATAAATTTCTTCATTAGTGTCACCTAAATTAATTGATGAATCCTTAATACTTTTTGACATTTTCACATAAGGAAATAAACCTTTTATAATTTTACCATATAAAGCACAAACAGTAGCTTCTGAATCTAATAAATTATTTACTCCACCTATTTTCTTTTTCATTCTATCTATACTTACTTGTGCCAAATGTGGATACAAAAATTCTTCTAAACCTGCTGGAACTATAACACACTTTTTCTTATCTCTTATTAAAGGAAGCACAATATCAGCAACGGTATAACATTGACTCACCATTATAGAAAAATCATTACCTAAAATATTTAATCTTTTATACATTTTATCAGTTGCTTCACCTTTCGTGAAATCACTAGTTTTAAATACACTAGAAATAATAGAAAAAGTTCTTGAATGATCCAAAAAATTATCAGTTCTTATTTCTCCATTTTTTTCATTAAAACCTAGTTTTTTTATAAATGTAATAAATTGTTTAGAATACAATGACAAAGAATCCAATGGCTTTTGTCGTGAATTCAATGCACTAAGTTCTGATATAACTATATGAGTGTATATACCAGTTTCTTTTTGCAATTCTAAAGTCTTAAAAATAGTTGATAATGTACCTGCTGTAGGTGCATTTGTTGGACCAAATCCAGTAACTATTGCGATATCCTTTAAATCATAATTATTTACTTTTTCCACATTATCATAACAAATATATTTATTTTTTATTTCGCCTAATTTTCCATAACCTTTTATATTTATATTATTGAAATCGGTTTTATAATTGTTTTCTCGTATTATAGAATTTATTTCATTTAGTGAGTATTCTAAATCTTTTAAAGCATATTTATATTCACTAGCCACTTCATTTATAGTTTTTCCTTGTTTTTTTGCTATATCTTCTAATTCCTTTTTTGTTAAATCAAATTTAACATTCATATTTCCACCTCTTTTTTATTATACTATATAATATTTCAAACAAACTATCAATTTTATAGCTAAAAACTATTTTTTATGAAACTCTCTAATTTTCTTTTTTGCATAACTCGTGTGTGCTTTATCTTGCCAAGCCTCTCTTGGACCAAATGACAAATCATCGGTCACAATTCTAACCCTATCTTTATTTTGAAGAATATAATCAATCGGTTCATATTCATCATTAATAAATACACCAACCATAGTATTTCCAATATCAGTACCAAGTTTATAAGCGAAATCTATTGGCGTGGAACCTTTAGGTAATTCTACAATATCACCCCTAGTTGTATAAACATAAACCTTATCTGAAAATAATTCATTTTTTACCTGTTTAACAAATTGCTGATTATCTCCAAACATGGAATTTATTTCAATTAAAGAATTAAAAAATTGAAATTTATCCTTTAAATCTTGTTGCATTATATCTCTAGCTTTACCTTTTTCTGCATCCCAGTATGCTGTAAGTCCAAATGAAGCAACTTTATCCATTTCAAATGTTCTAATTTGTGTTTGTACCAATCTATCACTTTCTCCAAATACCGTCGTATGTAATGACCTATACATATTAGTTTTTGGATTACATATATAATCTTTAAATTTATCATTTATTGGATGATACTTTGAATGAATAAGTCCAAGGGTTTGATAACAATTAGCAATAGTATCTACCATAATTTTTAATGATAATAAATCATGTATATCTGATAATTTATGGCCTTCACTTAAACGTTTATATATACCATATATATTTTTCGTTCTTACTTTTATTTCATTCGGAATACCTTTGTCACTTAACAAGTCATTAATTGTACCTAACATTTCTCTTAAACATTTGTCACTATCTTCTTCTATCTTTAATTTCTTTTCCTCAATTCTTTTATACATATCTGGTTTTAAATATTGTAATGATAAATCTTCAAGTTCCGATTTGATTCTATAAGCACCTATATAATAAGCTAATGGTACAAATATTTCCATTGTTTCCAATGCATTTTCTTTTTGCTTAAACTCTGATTTAAATCCTAAAGTCCTCATGTTATGAAGCCTATCTGCAAGTTTAATAATAATAATTCTGACATCTTCAGTTATACTGGTAATAATTTTTCTAGTATTTGCATAATTTTGATCTTGCTTTGATGAAAAATTCATTTTAGCAAGTTTGGTAACCCCATCAACTAAATTTGCGATATTTTGATTAAAATCATGAGCAATATCCTCTTTTGTAATTTTTGTATCTTCTAATGTATCATGTAAAAGCCCCGCACATACTGTATCTCTATCAGCATGTAGTTCTGCTAAAATATATGCCACATTTAATGGGTGGCTAATATATGGCTCCCCACTTTGCCTATACTGTCCTTTGTGTAAATCACTAGCATATTCATAAGCTCTTTTTACAACTTCCACTTCCTCAGGGTTGTATTCTTTTAATATTTCAATTAAATCATTTAATTCAATATTTTTCATATAACACCTCCAACAAATTACAAAAAAACATGACACACTTTACGCTATGGTCATGCTTTCAAAGGAAACAAAAGACACAAAAGGAATTATATTTATATTATATAATAATTTACAAGAAAACCATTTGTTTAATATGTCTCTCATTTGTATCATATTATTTACCCTCTCACAAAATATTTATAATTAAATTACTACATTATTAAATACCTTGTCAACACTTTTTTTACATTTTTTACAATTTTTTGGTAATTTTAACATACAAAAAAATTACTTTAATACAAAAATAAACATGTTGCTTAACAAACAATATTATAAGACTTCAAACTTACCCATCATACATAGAGTATAAAAGTATCCCTCATAACCAGCATCTATAACAACCTGTAAATTATTCATAATTTCACCCTTATTTTAAAATATGTAAAAATAGGTATTCAGTTACAAAAAAAGATGTATAAACACCTTTCTAAAGTTAAACATTATATACAAAAAATACTCTTAATCAAAATTTTTCAATGCAATATAAAATAATCAAACTAAAACAATGGTTTAAAAGCCATTGTTTGTTTTTTTATAAAAAATCTTTAGAACTTACACATTTTTTCTTAACACACCCAATTAAGTGCTTTTTTATAACATTAATTCTATTTTTTCTAAAGCGGATTTTTGCTCTTGATATGTGCTTTTTTCTATGGCTTCACTCAACGGTAACCACTTTCCATCTACAAAGTTTTCCTCAGCTAAAGGAACAATCGGTTGAAATTCATCAATTCTAAATAAATAAATTTTTATTAATTTCATAGTTCCTTCAATATCAAAGCAATATTTATATTCTCCAACCTTATCTACAAAATCATGAGTGGTAATATTTATATTAGTTTCTTCCTTTACCTCTCTAATAGCCGTTTCTATAAATGTTTCATTTTTTTCTAAATGACCTTTTGGAATAACCCAATAACCATTAACATCTCGCAATAAAGCAACATATATATCATTATTTTTTTTACAAGAAACAATACCCATACAAGATATAACTTGTTCACTATTATTAACTTCTTTGTTTATTAGTCCCAATAAATTTTCAAAAACAAATTTATTTTTTTGTAACATTTTTACCACCTCATCATAAACATCATATACGAAAATATCCAGTCATCCACATATGTTATTACCAAAATTGTTTTCTAAAATCTAAAAAGTTTCTTTATATTTTTCCAATCATTATTCTTCTATATTATAATAATTTGAAAAACAAATATCAATAATTTAAAATCATATATATAAAAACTGATATCTAATTTAATATAAGTTCTTTTATTAGGCAACAAAAGTACTACAATTACACGACATTTTTTAGTTATAAAAATATAAAAATGATATTATTTTAATACCATTTTTTAGTCAAATTAAATTTACATTGATTACTAAGAGTAACTACATCCATCTGCATAGGACATAAGTGATTTAAAGGCTGTAACAACTTAAGAGCACATTTTGAAATCTTAACCACACCACCAGTTATTAAAATATAATTATTACCAACTTTTCTAACTCCTCTAGTATTTTTCGGAAATAATTTCTTTTTAGGACTAATTATTCCTCTATTAAAGTTACCTAAACCAAAAGGTATACACCCATCATGAGTATGACCACATAAAATTAAATCATAATCTTTAAATAAATTAAGACATTTACTAGAATTACTAAATTCTGGAGAATGAGTTACAGCAACAGTTGGTACATTTTCATCAATATTTTTATAAAGTAAATCATGTTTTATAAAATCCTCATAAAAATTATTATAATTGTATTTCTCCTTTCCATAATATTCTACTGTTTCAGTATAACCCATTATCCATATTTTATTATCTGAATATATATCATTATCTAGTAATGTAACTCTATTTATACTCTTAATTAAATTGCTAATTTCTTTTATATAACTATTATATTTTTTCCTATGAATATAATCATGATTCCCTAAAATAACAATAGTTTTAGAAATTTCAGAAGCAGATTCAAGTAACGTTTTAAGTTTAAAAATAGATTCCTTATTATTAATTTCTTCTACACTATCAATTAAATCTCCTGTAAAAATCACATAATCTGCTTTTTCTCTTAAAATTTGTTTTTTCAACAATTTAATCTTTTTTAAACTAACCAAATCACTTATATGAACATCACCAATAACTAATAATTTTAAATCATTATGTACTTTTTTATTATATAAATTAACATACCTAACTTGTAAATAATCATCAATAAATATGCGCATACCTTCCCCCTTTTTATATTTTATTCACATCAACTACCTTATTTTCCAAATCTTTATCAACTAATATTTCGTGTATCTTTTCTTCAGGACTATCTAAAAATACTTCCTCTATTCTATCAACTCTACATTTTTCAGCTTTAATAATAGCTTCTAATTTAGAAACAGCTTCATCAACCTCATCATTCACAATAACATAATTATACTTAGAAAGTTCATTTATTTCCTTATAAGCTGTCTCAAATCTTTCCATAACCTTTTCCTTAGATTCTGTTCCTCTATCAGTCAACCTTCTTTTAAGCTCACTCATGCTAGGAGGAAGTAAAAAAACAAACAAAGCTTGAGGGATTTTTTTCTTAATCTGTAAAGCTCCTTGTATTTCAATAACTAAAATAACATCTTCACCATTATCCAAATGTTTTTGGACACTCTCTCTAGGCGTTCCATAATAATTACCAGCAAACTTAGCATACTCAAGCATTTTATCATCAGCTATATTTTTTTCAAACTCCTCATCACTAACAAAAAAATAAGCTTTACCATCCATCTCCCCTTTTCGTGGTGCTCTACTAGTCATAGAAATTGACTCCCATATATTATGATTTATTTTTTTAACCCCATCACAAACTGTATTTTTTCCACTACCACTTGGTCCAGAAAGAACAATTAATAATCCTTGTTTTTTAGTTCTAATCACAAAATCCCTCCTTTGAAAGAAAAAGGCCGACTTAAAGCCTACCCTAATAATTCTCTTAATTTTTCAGGATGCTCAATCAAATCTCTAGCCTCAGGAACTAAATCAGGTAAAATTATTTTTAATTCATTACCTCTTACAACATCCATATATTCATCATTTCCATCAAAATAACTTCTAACAACTCTATATTCATTTATAAAATCATCTTCACTTTGATTAACCCTAATTAAATAACTATATTTATTTCCATTAATAACCTTTTCAGCTAATACAAACCATTTATCATCTTCATCAAAAACAACTACCGTATGTAAACCATTATCCATAAATAAACCCCTTTCTAACTATTTCATCATTCCACTTTTAACAACTTCATCTAATCCAACAAACCCAGATGGGTCAGAAATACTATTACCTAAAAGCACTGCATTATTTGGGTCTTTAGCAAGTTCTGCCATAAAAGCAGGGTCATTAAGTTGTTCAGGTGTCAACCCCATATAACTATTAGTAGCTGTATTAAATACATCCACAGGATTATTATTAAACCATTCATTAGAAATAACCCCATTCGTATTATTAACTGCATCATAAGCATTAGTAAACACAGTATGATTTTCTCCAATACTAGAATAATCTATATTTATAGCACTTGAATCCACAGGAACATTACTAACCAAATCATTTACTTGATTAATCGTATTAACATTCTCAGGATTAATCGCATTATTAATAGTATCCATTATCTGTGGCCCTATAACAAAAACACCAACACCAACTGCTACAATTATGCCTGCCACAATTAATGCTTTTTTCTTAAATGACAAATTTTTAAATTTTTGAATCAACGAAGGTTTTGGATTCTTTCGTTCCCTAACTTTTAAAGGCTTAATTTTTTCTGCCCCTGTATTTAAATTTGACATATCTGGTAAAACATCTAAACCACTGTAATCTTTTTCATCTGAATCATCTTTATTATCTTGAATATGTTTATCATCTTCCATTGGATTATTATGATGTTCCAAAGCATCAACATTCCCCTTAAGCTTAATTCCATCACCAGAAACATCAACTTTAACATCCATACCAGATAAAGTAGTTGTACCAGTTTTTAAATTATTCCAAAGCTTAATACCTCTAAAACCACTATTATTAATTAAAGGACTATTTAAATTTTCATAATTATCTTTTATCCATTCAGCTGTAAAATTACCAATTATATTTATATAACCATCCTTTTTAAAAATAATATATTCCGAATTCAAAATATTCTGTTTAAAATGTTTACCACCTATATAAGACTTTTTTTCATCTTGACTAGAAATATTTTCATTTATATTAATTCCCAAATCCGAAAGTTTTTTACCACTAATAACTTTATTTCCTTTAGTATTAACAGGCGTTGTTCCATTAATTGTTTTAACATTTCTAACTTTCTTTTTAAGCTCATCAATTCTATCTTTAAGTTCTCTAATCTCATCTTCCTTTTTTTGAACATGTTGCTTTAAAGTTTTATTATCTGGTGATTTTTTTAAATTTTTTTTAAGAAAATCCAAATACTTCAAACTTTCCCTCAAAATATATTTTTGAATTCTCAATAATCTTTCATCATCCATCAGAAACACCCCCAAAAGAATTATGAATTATTCTATAACAAATAAATATTTATGTCAATTTTAAGCATCTTACATAAATTATAACACAATTTACTGTTAATTAAATAAATCTATATAAATTTATTTAATTATTACGCCTAATAAACTAGCTAACTCCACACACTGAAATTGATTTAAAACAATCCCTTTAACACTTCCTATATCAAATAATATATCATTCATCTCACAAGAAGAAAAATCAGTACCACTCATATTAACTTTCAAAAATTCAGACTTACAAAAATTAACGTTATTTAAACTCATTTTTTTAATTTTAACTGATGCAAAAGAACTTTCTATAAAATCACTATTAATAATTTTTATATTACTAATATTAGAGCCAGACATATTAATATATCTTGCATTCACATTTTCAAACTGACTATCTTTTATAAAACTATCAATAAAATTAACTCCTATCAATTTAGAGTTTTTAAATAAAACCTTTTTTATTAATCTTTCATCAAAATATTTATTTGATAAATCACAGTTTTCAAATATAACATTAACAAAATCCACACCCTCAAAAATAATATTATCAAAATTAACATTTTTAAAAATACAATCTTCAAAAGTAATATTCTTTAATTTAATACTATTTTGAATACCTTCATAACATTTATTACTAATAGTTTCATCCTCTAAATCTTTTTCTAAAACATCACTATTAACCATAACCCCTCCATATATTAAAAGCCCAAAACTGGGCTTAAATATAAAAATGGCGTCCATGGGCAGATTCGAACTGCCGACCTACCGCTTAGGAGGCGGTTGCTCTATCCTGCTGAGCTACATAGACATTCCAAAACAATTATAACAAAAATAGAGACATTTATAAAGTCCCTATTAAAATTTAACAATACTAATTGCAAATAATAAGAATAAATTATAAGCGTATTTAAGTCTAAATCTAAACTTAATAGCAAACTCATTAGTCGCAACACATTTATCAACCATACTAACTATCCAACTCTCTGCATATTTAGGAACAGATAAGTTAATAGGAAACATATGAGATCTAATCATATCTTCCTCTTTTTTAGTAAGTTCAAAATGACTCTTTGCCATACTAACTGCTTGCTTTGGATGAGTAAAAACAGATTTCATACGGTCCTTTTGTGTTCTATCCTCAGGACTTAAGAAGAAATCGTGTAAAAGCCCCCCAACTGCTGTTTGTTCATAATCTAAATGTAAAGCCTTAGCAATCTTATAAGAATAATAAGATACTTTTAAAGAATGATCATATCTACTTATTCCATGATGCTCTATCTTTTTAATCTTTAAAAACTCATCATTATTTAAAATATTATTAACTATACTCATATATTGTAAGTCTTTTTTGTGACAACTCATTATAATTCACCTCAAAGTTACTTAAACAGTATACCACATTTATAAATAAATTACAAATTGGCACCTATTCAGCATTTTCCTCTTGTATTCCTTCTATTTTAACATCTTCTGATGGTGGAGTAATTTGAATATATGTATTTCCATCATTAACTTTTATCTCCTTACCATCCATATTTTTATAAACTGTTTGACTACTTCTACTATCTTTAGACCAAGTTATCGGAATAGCATATCCATCAGTTATAAAATATCCCTCACCAGAACCTATATCATCTAACTCTAATCTACCATAAGAATCATATGTATGTGTATCAATAGGTGTGATAATAATATTCTTAACCGTATATTGTTCACCCGTTACCGCATCTACGTGAGGAGTATCAGACATAAATCTTTTATAAACTTTATTTTCGCTATCATACTCATAACTTGTCGTAGTATAATATGAATATTTCATAAAAACAGTATCGGCTTTTATCGCATCTTCCCTTTTACTTAAATCAATCTCATCAACACTATAATTTAAAAGTAAATCCTTATTAGTATCTCTGTCATATCCTTTTTTTTCTGCATACTCTTTTATCTTTTCCATACTAGTAAAAACAGTATGTTCTGTGGCCTTATTTAAAGACTTATCTCTCCAAAATACTGAAGAAACAGTTAAACCATTAATATTATCAACTCCTAAAGAATTGATATCAGATTTTGCCTTATCACTCCAACCATAATGAACATAAATTGCATCATTTTCTAAAGCATAATCTAAATAATATGGTCTCGCACTTCTAACAGAGCCAATTTTTTCAGTATCCTTATCTTTAAATAAAGCCATTAAACGGGTAATTCCCCCTTCAGCTAAAATTTCATAAGTTAAATAAGCATCTTGAAGCCCTGCATGTGGCCAAGCTACATGATTATTATTAATCATAATAGCTATAGGTCTACTTTTAGAATCCTCATCGACAATCTTTAATTTTTTAACTGGCAAGGTCTTTTCTGCATACTTCTTAACATCTTCAGGATTCATAAAATAATAAACTCCAAGACCACCAATAATTAATATAATAATTAAAATTATCCAAATTTTTTTCTTACTTTTTTTCCTTCTTTTAGCCATAAAAGCCTCCCACCTTGTAATACTATTATATCAAATAGCCAAAGTAACTGCTTAAATAAGTAATTACTCTAATGTAAATATATGTCTATTTAATGAAAATTATTTAGTTACTATCCAAGCATTAGGAATAGCTCTAGTAGTTTTTTTACCACTACCATTAACTGGTTTATTAGTAAGCTTACCATTTATAACTAAACCACAAGAAGTACCACCATCTAAATTAGCCGCATTATAAGCTCCATATTGCATCATAATCTCAGTAAGTTCAACCATACCTACACCATCAATACCATTTAAATAATCTCTACCATCCATAACTAAGAATAAAACAATACCATCTTTTCTTTGACCAATCGCACTTCTAGGCGCGGTACCCCAGCCACCATTGCCTTTAATAAATGAAGGCTCGCCATTGACAATTAAAAATGGACCAAACTCAACCGCATCACGGACTCCCTTATTTAAAGCTTCTTCCGCACTCATTTTACCCATAATAAACTTATTATCTTGGGTAAATCCCATTATACCTCCGCCAACACCAGACCTAGGTAAATTACTAACTAACTTTCCATCTTTAATGACCGCTCCATGAGGTTTACCACCATTACCTACATATCCAGGGTCATAAAAACCACTTGCATTCATAGCCACAACTGCATTATTCTTTTCAGCAATAGTTGTAAGCATCTCACCATTACTATTCATATTACTTGCAGTTGCTACCTTAACTTTAGAAGCATCATATATAGCTACCAAATAACCTCTCATACCATCATCATTTATATTAATTAATTTATAAGTTGCACCATCTTCATGAGTTAAAATTTCTTTTTCATATTTATTTTTATACATAACCTTAGAATTACTATAATCGACAAAACTAATTGCATCTAAATCTGTTTCTTCATTAGATTCTCTAACATAATTATCTTGCATAACCTTATTAATAGTTTCATCATCATAAAACCATGTGGCTAAATATTTATGACTCATAGTTGTCATAGCTGTTGTAATAAGCCAATTTCTAAAATTAGGATAAGGTCCATATAAAAGAAAAGCAAAACAACTTCCTAATATTAAACCCAAACAAATTAAAACAACAACTATTTTCTGCCATAATTTCATTTTTTTCTTTTGTCTTGGCTCTTGAGAAACATTATTTTCATTATTATTTTTATCTATATTTATAGAATCATCATAATCCTTAGTTTCTTCTTCAAATTTAATTAACAAATTATCAATATCTACATCTTTCTTATCAGGGAATATATCATCTAAAGAAGTATCTTTAATAAATTCTTCTTCATTTTTTTGAGTTATAGTTTCTGTTTTTTTATTCAATTCTATATCTTCTTCATCTTCAAATAATAATTCAGCATCATCCTTATTCATTTGAAATAACCTCCTCTTTACCAAAACATTCCCCATCATCATCATAATCGATATAATCTTGATAAATTTTAAACTCAGCTTTATTTACTTTAGGAAAAACATTACCGTTTTCAGCATTATATTTATCATATTCATCTACCATTTGATTATAAAGTTTCGCATCACTTATATAATAATTCATTGCAGCTTCATAATTAGCTTTAAAAGTATTACACTTTGTACTTACTCCTACATCTCCATATTCTATATTACAATTTTCTTTTAACACCTTCGCACTATCTTCAACCTTTTGAATGCCCATCATATAAGTATTAATAAAATTATTCCAAGCTTCCGAATTATCTCTCAAAGTCTCTAAATATAAATCTTCCTTATAAGTATAAAATTGATTTCTTAAATTAGAAAATTCATCAACAGCCGTATTAAAAATAGGATATGCATTTTTTATTTCATCCATTTTTTCTTTAGTTAAGGCGGTATCTTCTTTTAAACCATCTACCCATATCCAAGCACCTATAAATATAATAGCAATAACTAATATAACAATACCTATTATTGTTAAAGACTTCTTCATACTAAGCGCACCCTCTTATCTTATACAATAATATCAAAATATAAAAAAAATGTAAAGTTATGTCGAGTAAAAAAAATTTAACTCGCTAAATTAAAATATAATAAAACGACCTTTTTTATGGTCGTTCATTCTACTAATTATGTATTTATGACACTATTGTGAAAGGGTTTTCTTTTGTACCTAATCCAGTTAAAACAATGTGAGATTTTAAGAAAACTACTGGGCGAGGAGAATTAGTATGTGCTGCATTAGAAGTTCCAACTACTGCTGAAAAATCACTATTTGAAAAACCAGTCCAAACTCTACTATATGCTGGTTCGGTAACCATATAATATACATTAATTGTCCAATATCTTAAAAAATCTGTACTATTTAATAAATAATTGCTATTACAATTGTTTTGATTATTTTGAGAATATGTTGCTGATGTACATAATGGATTAGTACTTGCTCTTAATAAATCTGATACATTGGCTAGTCCCACATTTCCTATCCATGTATACATTTTCTCTCCTGATATATTTTTTTCTATACTATCTGTTCCTTCACTTAACATCTCTACTACTCCAATATTAAATGTATGTGATGTCATTTGCTCTTTGGCTGTGTTATTTATGTTATTAACATAATAATCATCATTTAAATATATTTTTATACTTGAATCTTCCGTTACTGTTCCTTTTACTGCGCCATCTGGTGTTGAAAATTCTCCAGATACAGCTGCAAACACTCCACAACCATATGATGGATTTGTACAATATGAATTATTTACTGTACTTCTATGATTTGCTTCATCGAATGCCCGCTTTTCTAAAACATCGTTTCTAATTATTTTATATGTTCCATCTGTTTCTTTAGCGATTATTCTCCATGTTTCATTATTGAATGTTATATAATTATTAGGATTTTGTCCGCGATATATTAATCTTCCATCTTCATAACTATCCTCATATAAGCCATCTCCCGTTGTTACTATTTCTACCTCTTGCTCGCCTATGGTTGGAACTGAAGGCTCTACATATCCATTTGGTGCCTGACTATAATCTAATGTTACTGTAAAATCGGCTGTTAAATTATCTGGTTGCTCTGTTACATTATTATATTTTACTATTACTGTTAAGAGTGCTGTATTACCTGCTTTTAATAATGCCCCTTCTCTTATTCCTGTTACTTCAAATCCTATGGCTGGATTATTACTTTCTGGTACAGTTATCTTATCTAACTTCGCATCTATATCTCCTTCATTAGATACTGTTATATCATATTGCATTGTATCATTTGGTAATACTAATTTTGTCTTAAATGTTGCTGTTGTATCTGTATGAGTAGGCTCTGATATATTACTAGGTGTACCACTTACTACTTTGCTTTGTATATCAGTTATTTTTACACTCCAATTACTTGTTATATTAGACGTTCCTGTTATTTTTAATTGTGATTGAAAAGCTGCATACCCTACTCCCATTATTACTAATATCATACATAATCCTACTATTATATAATTACGCTGTGTTCTATTAATTTTCTTCTCATTTTCCATTCTCCTTTACCTTACATACCCACTTTATCAAAAAAACAAGTAATATTTTTGAAAAATTACTCGTTTTAACTTTTTATTTACAAAATATAATTTATTGTTCTTCTTTCATACTATTTAAAATATCAATAAGTTCTTCTGCTATCTTTTTAGGTAATACACTAGATAATTCTTCCACACTTTGTTTTCGCATATTCTCGGTGGTCTTATATTTTTTAAGTAACTCTTTTTTACGTTCTTTACCAATACCAGGAATATCATCAAGTATAGAAGCATATAAACCTTTACTTCTAATTTGTCTATGATAATTAATTGTAAAATTATGTACCTCATCCTGCATTCTTTCTAAATAATGAAATAAATTACTTCTTTTTTCAATTGGTATCTCTCCATCAAATGTCACAAGTGCATTAGTTGAATGCTTATCATCTTTTTTAAGACCAACTAAATTGATATTCATTCCTAAACTATCCAAAACTTCTTTAGCCACATTCATCTGTCCAATTCCACCATCCACAATAATTAAATCAGGTCTAATTAAATTATCCTTAAGAACTCTAAAATATCTTCTATAAATAACTTCCCGCATCGTACCATAATCATCATTTTTATCAACAGAAATTTTAAATTTTCTATATTCATTTTTAGATGGACTTCCATCTATAAATACAACCATACCAGACACATTATATGTTCCAAATAAATGCGCATTATCAAAAAGTTCAATCCTATCTAATTTATCTAATCCTAAAACATTTTTAAGTTCCTCATTAGCTTTAACCGTTTTCTCCTCAGTTTTAATAACCAAATCATATTCATCTTCAAGCTGCTTTTTCGCATTATCGCTAGCCATATCAACTAACTTCTTCTTAACACCTTTCTCAGGTACTTTAACTTTAACCTTAAAATAATCAGAAAGTAAATCACTATCTACAATATTAGGTACTAAAACCTCTTTAGGTATCAAAGCCTTTTCATAAAACTTCGCAATATATCTAGTTAATTCCTCACCATCTTCATCAATTAAAGGAATAATCTGATGGTGATGACCACTTATCTTACTACCTCTAACAAATAACACAAACACACTCAAATAATTTCCATCATTATAATATCCAAATATATCCCTATCTACATTATCATTAACTTCGATTTTCTGTTTAACCAAAACAACACTAATATCATCAAGTAAATTTTTAAGTTCTAAAGCCTTTTCAAAATGTAACAAATCACTTTCTTTTTGAATTTCTTCTTTTAATTTATTTGTAACAATTTCATCATTACCCTTTAAAAAACTTACAATTTCCTTTTCCATTTTATCTATTTTATCTTGAGCAACATTATTTGTACAGTATCCTAAACATTGACCAATATGATAATATAAACAAGGTCTTTTTTGATATGTTCGGCACTTTCTTAAAGGATATAATCTATTTAATAAATTAACAACCTTTCTAGCCGCATAAACATTAGGATAAGGTCCAAACAATCTTGTTTTTTTCTTTTTTCTATGAACATTTCTAACAATAAGCAATCTTGGAATCTTTTCTTCAGTCAACTCAATATAAGGATAACTTTTATCATCCCTAAGTAAAATATTATATTTTGGGTCATGTTTTTTAATAAGACTAATTTCTAATATCAAAGACTCTGTCTCAGAAGAAACAACAATATAATCAAAATCCGCAATATCATGAACTAATCTAGCCGTTTTACCAGTATGTGAAGAGTGAAAATAAGAATTAAGTCTATTTTTTAAATCTTTAGCCTTACCAACATAAATAATAACTCCATCCTTATCTTTCATTAAATAACACCCGGGTTTATGTGGAACTAACTTCAATTTATCTAATACCATAACTCCTCACCTCTTTAAGTAATTATAATGAAATATCAATATTTAATCAAGATTAAACGTAAATTTGGTCGCGTTTCAAAAGTAAAGGAAAATAAAATAACCTTACATTGACTTTTTAATAAGTTGTATATATAATAACACCTAAAGAAAAAAGGAACATTATGGAAAATATTTCTAGAAGAAAGTATTTAAAGTTAATTGGTTCACTAAGTGGACTTATCATATTAAATAGCCTAACTGGCTGTGATGAAGTTAATATAGATTATGATGAAGATAATAACAATGAAGAAGCTTTAGATTATGATGAAAATGGAATTAAAAACGAATATTGGAAAGCCACCGGTAATACCAAACAATTTAACCCAGGTGAACACTTTATCTATAACCAAAAACAAAAAAAATGGACAGATAATAATTCCAGATGGATATGAATATATAAGTAGTGAAGCTATCCCTGAAACGTATTGGATTAAATACAATTTTATAAATACCGTACCTGTAACAGCTTTAGAATATAAACATAATTTAAATGACGATATCGCCTTCCCTTATTCAGGAACTCCTATACAGTTAGAAAATGAAAATTCAAAACAAAAAACATTAAGTTAGTAAGGTGCATTTTACCTTACTTTTATTTTTGTTTAAACCTTGTATTTTAAATATATTTTCTTTATAATCAAATTGGTGATAACTATGAAGTCCATTCAAAAAAAAATAACCAATGAAATAATTATTAATAAATCAAAGTTTATTACTATTTTAACCAATATAAATGATATAGATAAAATTAAAGAAGAATTAGAAAACATCAAAAAAACATACAAAGATGCAACACATTACTGCTTTGCTTACATTATAAATAATCATGAAAAATGTTCAGATAATGGAGAGCCTAGTGGTACTGCTGGTATGCCTATTTTAAATGTTTTAAAACAAAATAATTTAACTAATATATTATGTGTTGTAATAAGATATTTTGGTGGTATCAAACTAGGAGCTGGAGGACTCATCAGAGCTTATAGTTCTAGTGCGAGTGAAGCTTTAAACAAAGCTAATATTGTAAACTTAGTAAAAGGATATAAAATAATCATTGAATTTTCTTATAATAATATAAAACAAATAGATTATTTATTAAAAAATATTCAAATAAAAAAAGATTATAGTAATAATATAACATATACTTTTAATATAAAAGAAGAAAAGTTAAATAAAATTGAAAATGAATTATCCAAGCTTTCCAAAATAAAACTTAAGAAGCAAATAACTTTAGCCTCTTAAGTTTTTATTATCCAAAATAACCACGCTTCTATTATTTAAATTAATATTATGAATAAATTTTTTAAAAGTTTCAAAATCAAGATTTTTTAACTTATTATACATGTCGTAAACTGGACCACCATAAAAATAGGTTTGATTAGAAATCATATTACATATACCAACAGAGTTTTCAGTTGATAAAACTACTGAATTTAATATAGATTTTTTAATTAAATTAAAATCATTTTCATTAAAATCAAAATCTTTAATAGTCTTATCGATTAAATCTACAAGTTCATCCACCCCATCTTTAACAGTTGCATTAAATAAAATAACATAATAATCATCTACTACCTCTAAGTAAGCAGAAACAGTTGAAATGATATTTTTATTTTTGGCAAAAACATCAGTTACTTTAGAAATAGCTCCAAACCTCATGTCTAGTAAAAATGAAAAATAAATTTTATTTAAATAAGCATCTTTTATATATGTTGGCTTTTTAACCTTATAACTTATCAAAATTTCTTTAGATAAATTATCCATATAAATAATATCTTTTTCTTTAACTACACTTTCAGGCTCATCTTTATGTTTAATAATAACCTTATCTCTTTTTTTAAAATCATATTTTTTATAAAATTTTTTAATAAATTCAATAGTCTTTTCTACATCGACATCGCCACTAATTGTCAGTATCATATTACTAGGATGATAAAAAGTATTATAGACATTATATAAATCTTCTTTAGTGATCATATTAATATCTTCTAAAGTTCCTAAAACCGTATTTTTAAAATCCAAATTATGAAAAGTATTTAATAAATTTCTATCATAGACAATAGAAAATGGATTATCTAAATCTTGTTTTTTCTCCTGTGAAATAATACCTTTTTCCTTTAAAACATTCTCATCAGTAAAATATGGCTCATGAACACATTTAAGTAAAGTCTCTAAGTTTTCATAAAAATGACCAGTTCCTGTAAAATGATAAGCCGTAACAAATTCATTAGTAAAAGCATTACCTGAAGCCCCATTATTCTCATAAACAGAAAGTGGGTCTTTACCATCTTTTTTTTCAAACATCTTGTGTTCTAAAAAATGAGCAACTCCCCCAGGAACCTTAGTAAATTCATTATGACCATCCATTTTAAACTCTAAAATAGAGCCACCAAAAAAAGTAGTTATTCTAGCATGAATCGTATGTCTTGGAATTTTAGAGATAAATATTCTAAGCCCATTATCTAAAACTTCTTCATATACATCCAAATCTAATCCGACATAACTTTTTTTCATACTATCTCTCTCCTTTTAATAAATAGACTGTATCAATATGTACCTTTTTAGCTAAATTCATAACATCTTCTTTAGTAACTTTTTCCATTTGTTTTTTTCTAACATCTATTCTATCATTATGAATAAAAAGTTCAGATGTATAATTACTAGTAACTTCACTTTGAGTATCTTCAATTTTAATTAAAGAATTATAATAAATCTCTTTAACTCCTTCAAATAATTCTAAAGGAAAATTACCTTCTTCCATATTTTTCATTTCTTTTTTTACCAAATCATATGTCTTTTCAAAATCAGAGCCATTTATTCCCGCATATATTTTCATAGTTTCAAATAAATTTTGTCTAGTGGCATATATATAATAACAAAGTGAGTTTCTTTCTCTAACTGTTTGTGTTAAAAGAGAATTCATTCCTCCACCTAAAATCCAAGAATACAAAACAAATACATACTTTCTTTCAAAATCGGTTAAATCCATTAGTTTGCACCCTATAACTAAATTACTTTGAGTATTTAAAGATGGCTCAATAATAATTTTTTCTTTTTTATTATAACTATCTTGCTTAATTAAATGATTTATTTTTTTCTTTGAACCTTTAAATTTAATAAGTTTACTAAATATATTTTTTATTTTGGTAGGATTAACATCACCACAGACAAATATATCTAATGTGCCTTCCTTCATAATTTTCTTATAAAAATCATAAAGTTCTTCTGCCGTTAAACTTTCGATACTTTGAATAAATTCATTTAATTTCATAACATCATATTTTCTTGTTTTCATTTCCTCAGACAAACGACCACTCGCATAATCTTGTGGTCTATCTTTCATAGTCCTATAATATTCAAGTAACTTTTCCTTTTGAATTTCAAACACTTCTCTATCAAAACCATTATCTATAATTTTAGGCTCAAATATAAAACTAGTCAAAAATTTAAAATTAGCTTCATTCATTCCAATTTCTGTATATTTTTCATTTGCAAAACTAGCACTTAAAGTAAGGATGTCTTGCGAGCCACTACTTAAAATCCTAATGTTATAAGATGGGTCATAAATACTCGCACAAAAAACATTAATATCTCTCAAACTATCAAAGTGACTACTTGTTTGAATAAGTAATCTACTAAGCATTCCCATATATCTTTCCGTATCTTTTTCATCTTCAAATCTTATATTAATATTATAAGAAATAGTTTTAAAACGATTGGTTTTAATAACGTGCAGATTAAAACCACCCATATCATAATCAAAATATTCCATATCACACCCCCATGATTAGTATAACCAAAAACAATAATTATAAAACAGAATCTAAAGCAAGTTTAATCATTTTATCCAAACCTTGCTCTCTTTCTTCGGCTGTGGCAACCTCTTTAATATATTTTGAATCAACTACGCTCATTAAACAAGACGCTTTTTTACCAAGCATTTTGGCAATATAAAATAAGGCAAAAGCTTCCATTTCGGCCGCAATTGGTTTTATATCATTAGGCATTCTATCAAAAAATTTATTAACATCTGTCATATAAACATCAAAACAATCTAAACAAGCTGTCATTCCACGGTACAATTTAATTTCATTTTGATAAGCCACTTTACCAATTTTAATATTTAAATCCTCATCACTATAAGCAATATGACATAAATCATTATTTAATGTTAAAGCAAAACTACTTTCTGTATAACAAGCTGTCGATAAAATAATATCAAATAATTTCATATCTTCTACATATGCACCACATGAACCTATTCTAATAATTTCTTCGACATCATAAAACTTATAAAGTTCATAAGCATATATTCCCATACTAGGCATACCCATACCATGAGCCATAACTGTAACCTCTTTACCTTTATATAATCCAGTATAAGCATACATTCCTCTAACTTCATTAACTAATCTATAATCTGTCAAATATTTTTCAGCAATATACTTTGCCCTCATAGGGTCTCCAGGCATAATCACTGTTTTAGCAATTTCCCCTTTTTTCGCGCTATTATGTGGGGTCATATTTCCACTCTCCTTTTCTATAATAGATTGTAACAAACACCTATTTATAAGTCAAATATATTACCTATTTTCTTATATATTCCAGTGACATATTTTTTTCCATTAATAATTTTATAGCTTAAAGCAAAATTGGCTAAAAGAATCATAATAAAATAATTATTTCTTATTAATTGCATGTTACCTCCTCCTATATATAACATACAATTTTTTTACTCTATTTCCTTCTTCCAAAAGAAAAAACCAGATTACTCTGATTTTTTAAATATGTTTAGAATTTGCAAAACTACTATTTGAACTAAATGAATCAACGATTTTACCAGTACCATCTATAATCATAATATTCCCATTAGTATTCATCTTTAAAATATATTCGGTATTGCTAAGCTGTACTCCTTGCTCAATGTTAATTTCCCTGATTAAATCATTATAATCAAAAAATATACTTTTACTAACCATTTCTTTTCCAAATTTTTTAATTAACTCTTTTATAAAAACTTCCATTTGATTATCATTAATTCTATAAATAATAACAGGCTGCTTATTACCTTGTAACATAATAAATTCAAAATCTTTTTGTTCTTCTTTTTTTAAAGAATCACTAGTTTGAGATGTATCAGTAATATTAAAACCATCTACGATATCTGCAAATTCTTCATCACGATCATATAATTTATCTATAAAAATTTCAATAATTTCATCCTCATCATCAACATTATCAGCAAAAAACTTTATTGTTCTAATAACTTTATCAATTTCAAACTTTTTAAGTTTATCTCTATTACCTCTAGAAAAAAAGCTATACCAATTCGGATTACGACGTAAAATTAATTTTAAAATATTTTTAGTATTGTCTAAACCATGTCTACTTGTTGTTTCTTTAATAGCTGAAATCAAAGTATAGAAAAGACCTTGTTTCTTTTGAACACTATTATTTTCTAAAGATAAATTATCTATATGAATATTAGATGAAGTTTCTTCTTGATGTTTATCAGTAACATTAAAACCATCTACGATATCTGCAAATTCTTCATCACAATCATATAATTTATCTATAAAAATTTCAATAATTTCATCCTCATCATCAACATTATCAGCAAAAAACTTTATTGTTCTAATAACTTTATCAATTTCAAACTTTTTAAGTTTATCTCTATTACCTCTAGAAAAAAAGCTATACCAATTCGGATTACGACGTAAAATTAATTTTAAAATATTTTTAGTATTGTCTAAACCATGTCTACTTGTTGTTTCTTTAATAGCTGAAATCAAAGTATAGAAAAGACTTTGCTTCTTTTGAACACTCTTACCATTTATATCTGTTGGATCTGCGGATGCTAGATATATTATTTGGGTATCTTTATCTATTTGTTTTACTCTCGCACTTTTTCCATCGCCTGTTTGTCCATGAAGCATCACTGGTATATCACTTAATATAGCTCCTTCTATAATATCTTCTTCATCTAATTCTTCTAAATCTAGGTTATATGGATTAGGCGTTTCTTCAAATAAAGTTTCAATCTCATCATTTGAATATTCTCCATCTGGTTTTAATGAATTTATAAATTCATTATTTAAAAATTGATATAACTTTGAAGTTTCAAAGTGACCATCATAATTTGGATTATCTATATTTATTGGTGCATTAAATAATACATCTTTAGATATTAACATATTATTTTCTCTATCAACATAAAATTTTACTGGCTTTACTTTATAATATTTGCCTTCTTTATTAACATATTTTTCTCCATTATATTCATATTCTAAATCTTCATATAAGTAGCCAAAGTAATAAAATAAATAATATTTTTTACCTGTTGGTTTTAAGTTTACATTATTAGGTATATTGAACTGTACTTCTAAATCAGGATACTGTCCATATTCTACAACTTCAACACCATTTTCATATGTTATTTTTAAATTTCTGATTAAATCTTCTAGATTATCAGATTTTAGAACTGGGCGGACGCCGTACCTAAGGCAAGTATTGCCGAAGTCAAGCTCGCCAGAAGAAGTCACACGAAACTCGTCAGAGATGTTCCAACTGTAAAATAACGACGGCGTACTTGTCCAATAATCATAATCACAACCTCGTCCTACTTTTTCTAAAATTTTTGATTTGCCCTCTACTTCTTCTTTTGACAATAATGTTACTTCTATATTCATCTGTCTCACCTACTGTATATATTATACCTTAAATACTATTAAAAACACAAGAAAATAATAAAATGTTAATTTAAATTTGAAGTGCAACACTTTCCAATTTGAAAAAAGACCTGAAAACATCAATAATCGCACGGAATTTGGCCATTTTGAGATTGATACAGTCATAGGCAGTAATAAAGGTATTCATAGTTGTTTACTAACTATGACTGAGCGTAAAACAAGATTTGAAATAGCTTTAAAAATAGAATCAAAGTCATCAGAATCAGTAGTAAAAAAAGTTAATCAATTAAAAGTTTATTTGAAGAAAAATTTCAGTAAAATCATTAAAAGTTTAACCACTGATAATGGTAGCGAATTTAGTGATTTTCTAGGTATCATTTCAGATACTGATACAAAAATATACTTCTGCCATCCATACGCATCTTGTGAAAAAGGAACTAATGAAAGACATAACGGAATACTTAGATACTTTATTCCAAAAGGAACAAACATAGATGATTATTCGCTTAAATACATTAATAATTCAGTTAACTGGATGAATAATTATCCAAGAAAAATTTTAGATTATAAAACACCAATTGAAGCGTTAAAAGATGAGTTTCAAAATGAAAAATTATTAAACAAAATATTAAATATACAAAAAATGGTTAATGCATAATATTTATTCCAATTTCCTTTTGTAGACAGGTTCCCAGCATTGATACTTTCACTTTTCGCAACTAC